>JBIIIX010000215.1:0-5349 GCA_044234415.1 Cyanobium sp. | reverse complement strand
AACGCAGCAGATCCGTTCCACCAACCGCGGCTCCTGCACCGCCCACTGGTAGGCCTGCTGGGCCCCCATCGACCAGCCGTAGATCAGCGCCGGCCGCTCCACCCCAAAAACGTCTTGCAGCAGCCGACGCTGCGCCTCCACGTTGTCGGCGTGCTGGATCGTGCAGCCTTGCTCCGCCAGCCCCATGCCGCCGTGGCTGGGGCTGCTCGACACGCCATTCCCGAAGGCCGACGCGATCACGACACACCAGCGGCTTGGATCGAACAGCGGGCCCGCCAGCCAGGCCAAATCCTCCGGCCTGGCCCCATAGGAGCTGGGAACCAGGATCAGATTTGAACGGTCGGCATTGAGCTCTCCGATGCGCCGATAGCCGATGCGGGCCGAGGCCAGCCGGGCGCCGCAGCGCAGCGGGAACTCCCCCAGGTGGTGGAAGGCGGTGGCCGAGGGCCGCGGATCAGGCCGCCCCAGCGAAGCAGGGCTCATGGCGGTGGCGCCAGCGCTGGCAGCTGGGCCAGCAGCTGGCGATGCACCGCCAGATAACCGCAATCAACATGCCGCAGCCGTGGACCGATCAGGGCGTGGGCGGCGGGTAAGGCATGAAAGGGGATGGAGGGGTAGAGATGGTGCTCGCCGTGGAAGGGCATGTTCCACATCAGCCAGCGCACAGGCGCCAGGGTGAGGGTGGTGCGGGTGTTGGCCAGGGGGTCGGCGCTGTAGGCGCAGCCGCTGTGCTCGGCCAGCAGCAGGAAACGCAGCAAGGGCTGGCCAAGCGCCAGGGGCAGCAGCCAATTCCAGAGCAGCAGGCCGTGGCCAACGCTCAAGGAGAACAGCAACAGCAACCCGTAAACGCCGAACTGCAGCCAGATCGAACGCCGCAGCTCAGGGATCACCCCGTCGCTGAGGTAGGGGATGCTGGTCAGATTGCCGAACAACAAGCGGGCATAGCCTCGCAACTTGCCCGTCCACCAATTGCAGCCACTCAGCTCGCGGGCGTAGGCCCAGAGGTTGGTGGGGTGGGGATCCTCCAGTTCCGGATCCAGGCCGGGCTGGTGGGTGTAGCGGTGATGCCACTGGTGATAGCGCCGGTAGAAGCTGCTGTTGTAAAAACTCAGCACGCCCAGCCACCAAGCCACCGCATCGTTGACGGCACGGCTGCGAAACACGGTGCGGTGGCTGCATTCATGCAGGCCGGCAAAGCAGGTGGCTAGCCCGATGCCGCTGAGCAGCAGTGCGATCAGCCGCAGCGGCAATGGCAGCAGCGGCTGCCGCCACAACACCCCGCCGGCCACGATCAGCAGCAGGTGGGAGCTGAGGCGGATCCAGCCGGGGGCCTCGTGGATGGCATTCAGCTCGGCCAAGGCCCGCTTCTTGATCAGCGGGGCCCTCACGCTCTCCAAACCCGAACTCCGGTCTTCCTCGCTGCCAGCCGTTGTCGTCCCCACAGCGTCGGCGGCTGCCGACCCCAACCCCGCAGTCGGGCACGGCAGGCCAGCTGGGGCAAATCTGGCGCTGTTGAAGCCCGGGGAGTGCGGATCTGTCCGCTGGGTCTCCATCGTTAACGGGTCATTGTTCGAGCCTGCCGGTGCCATGGCTGACGCAGCGATCCCAGCGTGAAACTATCCCAACAGATGGGCTCGGCGCGAACCGTGCTGATCGCGACGGTTGGCGAAGCCCAGGGCTGATTCGGCCAGCCCTTCGGCGGTGGTGGCGGCCAGGTGCCAGCCTGAGGGCGAGGCGCTTCCCCCCATGACCATCCCCGCGTTTCCGCCCCTGCGGCGCGACCGCCTCACCACCCTGCAGGTGAACCTGGGCTATCGCTGCAATCAGGCCTGCAGCCACTGCCATGTGGAGGCTGGCCCGAATCGGTTGGAAATGATGGATCGGGCCACGGTTGAGCTGATCCCCGCCGTGCTCGAGGCCCGCGGTTTGCAGCTGCTCGATCTCACCGGCGGCGCCCCGGAGCTCCATCCCCACTTCCGCTGGCTGGTGCGCCGCGCCCGGGAGCTTGGCGTGGCGGTCATCGACCGCTGCAATCTCACCATCCTGCAAGAGCCTGACCAAACAGATCTGGCTGATTTCCTGGCCAGCCAGCGGGTGGGCGTGGTGGCGTCATTACCCTGCTACAACGAAGACACGGTGGATCGTCAGCGGGGGCGGGGCGTGTTCCGCAGCAGCATCACCGCCCTGCGGGAGCTGAACCGGCGCGGCTATGGCCAGCCCGGCTCCGGGCTAACCCTGGATCTGGTGTTCAATCCCCAAGGCCCCAGCCTTCCACCCCCCCAGGTGGAGCTAGAAGCCGATTACCGCCAGGCCTTGCTGCACCGCCATGGCGTGGTGTTCAACCGGCTGCTGGCCCTCGCCAACCTGCCGGTGGGCCGCTGGGCCAGCCTGCTGGAGCGCCAGGGGCAGCTGCAGGCCTACCAACAGATGCTGCGCCAGGCGCACCAGCCGGCCAATCTCGAACGGGTGATGTGCCGGCAGCTGATCAGCGTGGATTGGCGGGGCCGCTTGCACGACTGCGACTTCAACCAGCAGCTGGGCATGGGGCTGGATCCGGCCCACTCCCCCGGCGCGGGGGGCCTGGCCGATCTGCTCCAACAGGATCTTTGCGGAGCGCCGATCCTGGTGGGCGATCACTGCTTCGGATGCACCGCCGGCAGTGGCTCGAGCTGCGGTGGTGCGTTGCGCTGAAGGCTGGCTGAGCGACCCCGGCCTCAACCCTGGCGATCCACCACCGGCCGGTGGGTGCCGAGCAATCGGCAGCCGATCTGGATCACGCCCTCATCCAGCAGTCGTCCGAGCCGCAACGCCTTGGCTTCCTCCTCTCGGTTGAACTGGGATTGCCCCAGGGTCAGCCAGTCGATTTCTTCCTGGGTGATGATCCCGGTTGCCATCGTGGCCAGGAACACCTCGCCGAGCTGAAAAGCCCGCTCATCCCAACGGCCTGGGTTCGGAAGGGTTTCGGGACTGGCCCCCAGGTTGGGTAGCGGCTCGGGCAGCGGCTTGGCCATCACAGGAACGAATGCCCTCGGACTTTATGGGCCGTGCTGGCGAGGCGTCGCTTCCAGCAAGCGATTGCAAAACTGTGAGCACAATTTGTCAGCGATCCCTGGCAAGTGTTGGCCAGGCTTGCGCGGCACCGGCTTCGGGCATTTGCTTTGGAGAGCCTCGTCGCATCGCAGCGGCGGCAGATTCTTCCCTCCCAACGTCCCCCTCCCTCCAGCCATGACGGATCAGCGGCAGGATTTCGATTTCACGGCTCTGCATGCCTGGTGGCGAGCGGCCAACTATCTAGCGGTTGGCATGATCTATCTGCAGGACAATCCCCTCTTGCAGGAACCGCTCCAGCCCCATCACCTCAAAAATCGTTTGCTGGGGCACTGGGGCTCCACTCCAGGGCAATCCTTCATCTGGGCCCATGCCAACCGCTTGATCCGCCAGCGGGATCTCGACATGATCTATCTGTCGGGTCCGGGCCACGGCGCCCCAGGGGTGCTAGGCCCCACCTATCTGGATGGAACCTACAGCGAGATCTATCCCGATATGAGCCGCGACCGCGAGGGAATGCGGCAATTCTTCAAGCAATTCTCCTTCCCTGGCCATATCGGTTCCCATTGCACACCGGAAACGCCCGGTTCGATCCATGAAGGCGGTGAGCTGGGTTATGTGCTCTCCCATGCCTGTGGGGCGGTGTTCGACAACCCCTCCCTGATCGCGTTGGCCTGCGTGGGCGATGGTGAAGCCGAAACCGGCCCCCTGGCCACCAGCTGGCACATCAACAAGTTCATCAATCCGATCAGCGATGGGGCTGTGCTGCCCGTGCTGCATTTGAACGGTTACAAAATCGCCAACCCCACCCTGCTGGCCCGCATCCCGCACGAAGAGCTGGAGAATCTGATGCGGGGCTATGGCTGGGATCCCCTGTTCGTGGAAGGTGATGATCCGGCTTTGATGCATCCCGCCATGGCGGCGGCGATGGAGCTGGCGGTGGCTCGCATCCAATCCATTCAGGCTGAAGCCCGCCGCTCGGGCGAAGCCCACCGGCCCGCTTGGCCGATGATCGTGTTGCGTTCTCCCAAGGGGTGGACGGGGCCAGCCGCCCTTGGGGATAAGAAGTTGGAGGGGTTCTGGCGTGCTCACCAGGTGCCCCTGGCCGATCCCAAGCATGATCCGCTCCAGCTCAAAATGCTGGAAGACTGGCTGCGCAGCTACCGGCCCAGCGAATTGTTTGATGAGCGGGGAACCCTTCGCCCCGAATTGCAAAGCCTCTCACCGCAAGGCAGCCGACGCATGGGCTCCAATCCCCATGCCAATGGCGGTTTGCTGCGCCACAAGTTGAGGTTGCCCGAAATCAGCCAATACGCTGTCGCTGTGCCCAGCCCGGGCAGCGTGGAGGCTGAAAACACCTTTGTTCTTGGCGAATTACTGCGCGACGCCATCGACCTCAATCCCCATAGCCTTCGCATCTTTGGCCCCGATGAAACGGCCTCCAATCGTTTGCAGGCCATCTATGAACGCAGCAAGAAGGTGTGGATGGCTGAGTTCCTGCCGGAAGACCTCAATGGCAGCGAACTTGGCCGCGACGGGCGTGTGGTGGAGATGCTGAGTGAACACACCCTGGTGGGGATGATGGAGGGTTACCTGCTGACGGGCCGCTATGGCTTCTTCCACACCTATGAAGCCTTTGCCCACGTGGTGGCTTCGATGTTCAACCAACACGCCAAGTGGCTGGAATCCTGCCTGCACCATGCGCCCTGGCGCGCCCCGATCGGCCCCTGGAATTGCCTGATCAGCTCCACCGTTTGGCGACAGGATCACAACGGCTTTACCCACCAGGATCCGGGTTTCATCGATCTAGCTGGTAACAAGAGTGGTGACGTGGTGCGGGTTTACCTTCCGGCCGATGCCAACTGCTTGTTGGCGGTCGCTGAGCACGCCCTGCGCGAGCCCAATGTTTGCAACATCATCGTCAGCGATAAGCAGAAGCACCTGCAATACCTCACCTTGGAGCAGGCCAGGGCTCATGTGGCAAAAGGGATTGGCCTATGGAGCTGGGCCAGCAATGATGATTGCGATACCAACCCGGATGAGCCCGACGTGGTGATGGCCTCCGCCGGTGATATCCCCACCAAGGAAAGCTTGGCGGCCGTGGAGATCTTGCGCCAGCAGATTCCCTATCTCAAGGTGCGGGTGCTCAATGTGGTGAAGCTGTTTGCCCTCACTGACCCCAAGGAGCATCCCCATGGCCTCAGCGATCGCGACTTCGACACGCTATTTACCACGGACAAACCAGTAATCTTTAACTTCCATGGCTATCCCTGGTTGATTCACCGCCTCACCTATCGCCGC
>JBIIIX010000214.1:0-5380 GCA_044234415.1 Cyanobium sp. | reverse complement strand
GCGGCGCGTTAGGCCAAGCGCCCGATCAGGCCGAGCGGCGTTGTTCTGCAGGGGCGAAGCCAGGCTTGGCGGGCTGGCCGCCGCCAGCGCGGGCCTTGCGGCGCTCCTCGATGTAGGCCTCCAGCTCTCGGAAGCGCGGCACGGCGCGCATCTCCAACCGGGCGCCGTCGTCGAGCACAAGCACCATGTCGCCCCAGGCGCCAAAGCCGCGCGGCACCGACCGCACCTCGCGGATTTGGCTGTAAACCACCTGGGTGCGGTCACGGCCGAGCCAGCCGCCATTGACGGTGATGCGACGGCTGGTGATCCGGAACCGCAGCCACAGGGCCCGCACGACGGCCCCCACGGCAAAGGGCAGGCCGATCAGGGTGAGGCCAAACAGCAGGTTGAGGATCAGGTCGCCGAGGGCCGGACCGCCTTCGTAGAACACCGTCTCCTGAATGCTGGCGGCGGGGGCGGCGGGAGGCTTTGGCGCAACGGCCGGGTTGCCGGCGTCGCTGGAGGCGGGGTCGCTCATGGGATTAGGCCGGCGCGGCGCAGAACAAACGTGCATTCTCCCAGCAACTGGTCGGCATCGAGGTCGGCACTGCCGGGCCGCAGGCTGACCATCAACCAAATGGGCGACTCCAGGTTGGGGTGAACGGCGGTAAGCCGCCCAGCGTCAGCCGGCTGCGGATCCCGTTCAGCGCGCTGGCCTGCCATGGCGCCAGCGGGTCCTGGGAACGCCGCGGCAGGGGCTGAGGCGCTCGCGACAGGGCTCGCCAAGCCACGCCTTGCTGGGGGTGAACCAGCGCCGTGCTGGGGGGCTGGTGGTTCGGATAACCCCAACGCCATCTCGCCCGCTGGCTGCTCCTCCGCAGCCGCTGGCCCTGGGGCGGTGGGATCCCGCGGCGCCACGCTGCCGTCAGCTGCTGCTGCTGGACGCTGCAGGGTGGCGAGCAGATGGCGGTGCAGCAGGCGGCGCAGGCGGTTGCGCACCACAGCGCGCTTGTTCACCTTGGCGCTGATCACAAGGGCACAACGCCAAGGGCTGCCAGGGGCCCGCCGGTCTGGCGGCGGCAGCAGGCCATCCTTGGCAGCCACCACCCGCAACAAAAGGTGGGGACTCTGGTGACGCCTGCCTTGGCGATGCAGGTGATCGATGGCCCGATGGCTCCGCAGCCGATGGCGCTTGGGCAAGGCCACGCGGGCAGGGCGCTCAGACCGCCAGACGGGCGCGACCGCGACGGCGGCGGGCACGGATCAAACGCCGGCCGGTGTGGGTGCGCATGCGCACCCGGAAGCCCGAGACCCGCTTGCGCTTGCGGCTGGTGCCTTCCAACGTGCGTTTCGTCATGGTTGCGTGTGTTCAGCCCACCACCTTATCAGCCGACCTGACGGCTCATCCGCCTTCGTTGGTGGGGTCGATGCTGATGATCCAACTGCCTAGATAGGTGGACACGGGGATATCTCCCGGAGCCTGGGCCATGGCATTGAGCTGGAACATGCCGATCGAAGCTGGATTGAAAATATTCAGATACACGCCAATCGTGTTCTTGTCGGAGACGGGGGTATCGGGAAAGATCTCGATGATTTTGCTGTTTTTGGACACATTCACCGTCGCTGGAATGGTTTCCAGGCAGCGGGTGCGCTTGAGCATGCCGCCTTCGCTCATCTTGCAAAGCTTGACATTCTTCGGATCGATCTCGCTGTCAAAGTAGTCGGGCAGGTTGATGGTGAGCTTGAGAATCGCCGTCTTGCGGTCCTTGGGCTTGAGAATGAGGAAATACTCCGATCGTTGTGATTTGCCGGTGTTGGTGATGAAGTAATACAGCCGGCGGTAATCGCGATTGTTCTCCCAGCGGAACTCAAATAGGCCTGGGATGCCCTGGGCCCGTGCTGCTGGCGCCTGAACCACGCTGGTGGCAACCAAGCTGGTGGCAACAGCGGTGGCGCCGACAGCCGCGCAGCTGAGGCCGAAGGCCGAAGCCAGGGCAAGGGCAGACCTGAGACCGGTGGGCCGCAGGTGCTGATGGGCAGCCATGCAAGGCGCTCGTGGAAGTCTCTGGATTCTCGGCAGGGCGAAGCAACGCGATCAGAGCTCAGTGGTCGGCCGGGGAGCTGGTTGGCACAGCCTCAAGGGCCCGATCCGGCCGCAGCCGGGCGGCTTCACGCAAATAAGGGTGGATGACCGTCCGAGAAGGCTCCAGCCAGGCATGGGCGAGCAGCCGGATGCAGCGGGGCAGATCGCCAGCCACCGCCATTTGCTGGCAATCCAGCAGGGCCACACCATCCCAGTCGGCTCGGCGCCGGGCGGCGGCGGCCGGGAAGCAGGCATCCAGATCGGCGGTCACCGAAAAGGTGACCGAAAGCAGATGGTCTCCCCGCAGAGCGTTGTTGCCCATCAACGCATCGATCAGTTCCGCCACCGCCTCCTCAATCGCCTCCGCGGTGTTGGCATTGGCCGTGGTGGCTCCGCGCAGCGCTCTCAGCTGCCGAGCGCCGCTCATGGCCGGTACAACCACAGCGGTTGGCCGGTCCAAGCCAGCTCGATTTGAACCGCCTCGATCAGCGCCGTGAGCAACTGCCCGCCGGGCAACAGACCCGTGAGCCGCCGCTGCGGCTTGCCGAAGGTCACCAGACGGCATTTCTCGGGATCGAGACCCGCCAGTTCGGCGGCAAGGCGCCGCGCCGCCTCCTCATCACCCAGCTGATCCACCAAGCCGAGCGCCTGGGCCTGGGCACCGGTGAACACGCGGCCATCGGCGAAGGCCCGCACCGCGCCCTCCTCCAGCCCTCGCCCCTCGGCCACCGCGGCCACGAACTGGCTGTAGCTGGCATCGATCAGCGATTGCAACAGGGTCCGTTCCTCCTCCGTAAGGGCCCGGTCGGGGGACAGGATGTCCTTGAACACGCCGCTTTTGACGGTCTGGAAGCGGATGCCGATCCGCTCCAGCAGCCGGGAGATGTCGTTGCCCCGCAGGATCACGCCAATCGACCCGGTGATCGTGCCGGGGTTGGCCACGATCCGCTCGGCCGCCACCCCCACATACACCCCGCCAGAGGCCGAGATGTTGCCGAAGCTGGCCACCACATGGCAGCCCTTCTGGCGCAAGCGCAGGATCGCCGCGTGGATCTCCTGGCTGTCGCCCACCGTGCCGCCGGGGCTGTCGATGCGCAGCAGCAGGGCTGGGCATTCCTGACGCCCCACCTGCTCCAACGCCTTGAGCACCCGCTGGCGCGTGGGCGCCGCGATCGCCCCCTCGATGGCGATCCTTGCCAGGGTTTGGCGGGTCTTGCGGCGCCAGGGCCAAGGCATGGAAGCAATCGCGATCAGGGTGGTTGATCCGGATCTTAAAAGTGGGCAACCCTGCCGGCCTGTTCCATGCCCGAGGCCCAAGCACAGCGTTGGCAGCGCGCCTTGCTGATGGTGCTGCCCTTCGCCCTCTGGGGATCCGCCATGGTGGCGATGAAACCCTTGCTGGCCGACACCTCCCCCCTCTGGGTGGCCAGCCTGCGGCTGCTCCCCGCTGGGGCGCTGTTGCTGCTGGTCGCCGCTGGTGGTGGCCGAAGTCTGGCGGTCGATCGGCGCGACATCCCCGGGCTGATGCTGTTCGCGCTGGTGGATGGCGCCCTGTTCCAAGCGTTGCTGGCCCGTGGCCTGGTTCAGACCGGCGCCGGGCTGGGCTCGGTGCTGATCGACTCCCAGCCACTGCTGGTGGCCCTGCTGGCCCGCGGCCTGTTTGGCGAGGCGATCAATCCCGTCGGCTGGATCGGGCTGCTGATCGGCCTGCTCGGCATCGTCTGTCTGGGCGTGCCCGCTCAGCTGCTGGGACGCTGGTGGCTGGAAGGACCGCTGCAGCCCGATTTGCGCGCCTGGAGCCATGGCGAGCCGTGGATGCTCGGGGCTGCCGCCGCCATGGCGGTGGGCACCGTGCTCTGCCGCTT
The DNA here is from genome assembly GCA_044234415.1 of Cyanobium sp. GTDB lineage: Bacteria > Cyanobacteriota > Cyanobacteriia > PCC-6307 > Cyanobiaceae > Cyanobium. Next base: position 1,453 of record JBIIIX010000214.1, on the reverse strand, counting down.
CGCGACCCGGCACAGTGACCCGTTGACCGTGACCGGCTGGCACATGCTGCTGGGAGGAATTCCCCTGTTTGCCCTGGCCGCCTGGCCCGACGGGATGGGCCTGCCCGCGCTGTGGCCCGCCTGGAGCGCCCAGCAGTGGTGGTTGATGGGTTATGCCTCCCTGTTTGGCAGCGCCGTGGCCTATGGCCTGTTCTTCTGGTTCGCCAGCCGCGGCGACCTCACCGGCTTCAGCGCCCTCACCTTTCTCACGCCGGTGTTTGCCCTGCTGTTTGGAGCCATCTGGCTGGATGAACACCTGCGCGGCCTGCAGTGGCTCGGGGCCGGCCTGGCCCTGCTCTCGGTGCTGTTGATTCAACGCCGCCAGCGGCTCTGGGATGGGCCCGCCCCGCCCACCCCCCTGGCGCCTGAACCCTCGGGGGGAGGCCCAAAGCCCGCGGTGGTGGTCCCTGAGGTTTCCGGATGACGGCCCGGCCTGTCGCACAGCGGCGTCGCGTGCTCGCGGTGGCTCTCCTCTGTGGGGTGGTGCTGTTCGTCTGGCAACTGGGCAGCACCGGCCTGGTGGATGAGACGCCGCCGCTGTTTGCCGCCTCCGCCCGCAGCATGGTGGAGCGGGCTGACTGGTTGATTCCCCACGTCAACGGCCTGCCCCGCTACGACAAACCACCGCTGGTCTATTGGCTGATGGGGGCGCTTTACGCCCTGCCGGGCCAATCGCGTTGGGATCCCCTCGGCAGCTGGGCCGCCTGCCTGCCATCGGCCTTGGCGAGCGTGGCGTTGCTGTTGGCCGTGGTGGATACCCTGCTCTGCTGGCCCCAGATCGGCCCTGGCGCCACGGACGACAACGCTGGCCCGCTACCACCACCACCAACTCCCCCTCCGCCACGCCACCCCGCCGAGAGCCGCAACGCCACCGCGAAGCCGCTGGAGCCCCGCCCAGCGCCCGCGCTCGCGGCTCCAGGCCGCCCTGGTCTCACCGCTCTCTCAGCGGGCCTCGCCTACGGCCTCTCCCCCCTGGTGTTCGCCTGGGGGCGCATCTCCGTTAGTGATGCGCTCTTCAGCGCCACCTTGGGCCTGAGCCTGCTGTTGGCCTGGCGCACCTACGCCGATCCTCGGGGCCACTGGTGGCACCCCTGGCCTTGCCTCGGCCTGGCCGTGCTCGCCAAAGGCCCGGTGGCCGTGGTGTTGCTGACCCTCTCGCTCCTGTGCTTTGCCTGGCTCCAGGGCAATGGCCCGGAGTTGTGGCGGCGCCTGCGTCCTCTTCGGGGCCTGTTGATCGCCTTGGCCATCTCCGGCCCCTGGTACGCCCTGGCCCTGTGGCGCGAAGGCCAGCCATTTTGGGCCAGCTTCTTCGGTTATCACAATCTGCAGCGCTTTGCCTCGGTGGTGAACCACCATCTGCAGCCCTGGTGGTTCTTCGGACCGGTGCTGCTGGTCTGCAGCCTGCCGTTCACAG
>JBIIIX010000213.1:0-5406 GCA_044234415.1 Cyanobium sp. | reverse complement strand
ACCCAGCGGTAATTCCCATTGAGGCACAGCACTCTCAGCCGGAACTGGCGGCGTTCGCCGCCGGCGAAGGCGGCTTCCACCTCCCGCAGCATGCCCTGGTCCTCGGGATGCACAAACGAGCCGAAGGGCCGGTTGACCAGGTCCGCGGGGGCCCAGCCGACCAGGGGTGTCACCGAGTTGGTGATCCACTCGGTCACCCCGGCAAGGCTGGCGCGGAACACCACATCAGAGGCATTTTCAGCCAGCAGGCGGTAGCGCTCCTCAGAGGCGGCCAGCTTGGCGGAGGCGCGCCGTTGTTCGCTGACATCGCGGAAGCTGAACACCAACCCTTGCCGCACGGCCACGGCCCGTAGATCGAGAAACACCGGCTCGGCCCCCTCCCGCAGCCAGACGGGCTGGGCATCGGCGAGGAGATCGGGGCCTCCCCGCACCACCGCCCGCAAGGCGGCCAGCAAGGCGCCGTTCAGGGAAACGGGCAGCACCTGGGCCAGGGATTGGCCGATCAGCTGCGGCTGACTGCGGCCCAAGAAGCTGGCGGCGGCGGGATTCAGCTCGGAGATGCTCAGCTCCGTGGGGCCGGCGCCCCGCGGCTGGTTTCTCACGTCGAGGGTGAGCACCAGCAGCGGATCGACGAGCGCATAGAGAGTGGTGGCGAGCAATCGCCGCTGCTGTTCCACCTGCTGTTCCCGCTCCACCTGCTCGCTGATCTCGTAATTGACGCCGAACATGCGCAGGGGGGCGCCATCGGGCCCATAGGTGGTGCGGCTGCGGGCCTGCAGGTGATGAATCGAGCCATCGGGCCAGACCACCCGGAAACGAGGCTGGTAGGTGCGCCAGCCCCGCAGCGTTGCCTGGAGCTCCCGCTGCACGAACGGCTTGTCGTCGGGATGGATGGCCTGCTCCCAGGCCTCGGGGCTGCCCTGAAACTCCTCGCTGCGCAGCCCGTAAAGCTGGTGCATCACCGCATCCCAGCTGACCCTGTCGCGGGGCAGATCCCAATCCCACACTCCCACCAACCCGGCCCTGGAGGCCGCTTCCAGGAAGGCCGTCTTGGCCACCAACTCCGAGACATCGGAGATCTGGCCGATCAGGTCGCGAACCGTGCCATCGGCATGGCGGCTGCAGGCCATCACCAGATCCCCCCAGATGCAGCTGCCATCAGGGCGTCGATAGCGTTTGCGCAGCCGGTAGCTATCGCGTTCACCGCGCCGCAGCTGCTCCGCCAGAAGCTGATCGGCGGCCAGATCCTCCGGATGGGTGAGCGCCTGCCAGGTGGAAGCCAGGAGCTCGGCTTGGCTGCGGCCGAAGAACGCGCACAGGGCATCGTTCACGGAGAGAAAACCGCCGCTGTTCGGATCGCACAGGCACATGCCAACGCCGGCGCTCTGCACCACCGCCTGCAGGCGTGCCCGCAACTGGCGTTCCCGCTCTCGCCCCTCTTCCAAGAGCCGCTGATGGCGGGCGATGCCCACACTGGCTCCGCCGGCAAGCAAAGAGAGCAGGGCAACCAAGGATTGGCCCGCGGGCTGGCTGAAGGCCGCAGCGGCCTGCAGGTCCTGAATGGCTGGGAGGGAGGTCAGCGCACCGCTATGGGCACGTACCTCCTGGGGGGTGATCTGGGCACGCGGCATGGCTACAGCCACCAGCGAGCTGACCCGCCCCTCAAGCCTTTCTCGGCGGCTGTGCTCATGGAGCGCCAGCATGGCCACCAGCACCACCGAGATCGCGGCGCTGATCGGCAGGAGGAGGAGCAGGCTGTGCCTCAGCAGCCTGGCGTTAAGCGTTGAGGGCTTGCAGGAGACCATCCACCGCGGGGGAACGAGGGCGAATCCAGGCGCCTCTGGCCGTTTGTGCAGGAGCCCGAGCATCGCAATCGGATTCACCAGTTTGGATTGAGCATCGAGGCAGCAGCACCGGTCGATGCCGGGGGCCGATGGGACGACGACAGCAGCGCTGCGCCAGGAGCGCGATGCGCCAGCAGCGCTGCGCCAGCGCCGATGCACCACAACCACGACAGCTGTGCAGATGCGCGATCAAAGAGGGTCGAGCAAAAATGCGCCATCATGGGAGCCATATCAGAAATCCTCCATTACAGGTCCTCCATTACAGATGTGTCTGCACAGATGCAAGTTTATCGATGCAGCAATGCCAGCCCGATGGTAGCGATAGGATCAGATCCGCGAGGGGGTTTGCTGCAAACCTGTTGCGAGCCTGATGCAGCGTGCTTGCCGTTGACGAAGCCTGGCGGCTGACAGAACCCGCAGCGACAGAAGGCCGCTAACCGCGACCCCGGTCCACTCCAGCAGCAGCAGTCAGGCCTCGCCAACGGCGGGGCCGGCGGCCGGAAACAGCCAGCAGGAGTTGTTGCCGAACACACCTGTCAAGCGAGATCGGCGCTGCCATCTACCCCAGCCCGGTCGGTGACCATCCAGAATTTGACGGACCGGTCGATGCCAATCAGCTGAGACCATTGCAGCACGATCTCAGCCTGGGCTCGGAATGAAGCTCCTCAAAAGCTGCAAGACGTTGGAATCGTGTTAGGAGCTCGGTGCAACGCGCTCCTAGCGGAACTGAGGCAGACGAGTAGAATCGAAACTGCGTCGCAGCGCTTCGCCAATGCTTAGCCCAACCGGCAGATCACCGGCAAAGGCGCTGCCAGTGATGCGCTTGTACAGCTTCGCTTCCACCACGCGGTAGGTGCTGTCCGGCAGAGGAATGTCGCCGGCGGCGGCGATGAGTCGAAGCCCATTGCGAACAGTAAACGTAGTGAACTTCTGAAGATCAGGGCTGCTGGCAAGAGCTGTATCGTTGACATAGACAAACAACGGCCTGGACAAGGGCCGGTAGCGGCCTGCCTGAACATTGGCAAGGGATGGCAAAACTCCACCGTCAGGCGTGACAATTGCCAAGGCCCTCAGCTTATCTTGATTGGCCTGATAATAACTGAAACCGAAATAGCCAATAGCATTGGGATTTTGAGCCACACAGCGCACGATGACACGATCATCCTCACTGGAGGTGTAATCACGCCGCGCGAGGTTAGGCGCGCCATTGATCGCCTGATTAAAATAGTCAAAGGTGCCAGAATCCTTGCCGGGGCCGCAGAGCTTGATGGGCCGGTCCGGCCAGTCACGATTCACATCACTCCAGCGCTTGATGCGTCCCTCTGCTGGGCGCCCCCAGAGCCGAGCTAGCTCCTTCGTGCTGATCTGTCGTACCCATGTATTCGCGGGATTCACAACCACCGTGATGGCATCAAAGGCAATTGGCAGCTCGATAAAGTTGACCTTGTTCGAGGCGCAAGCCTTGAGTTCTTTCCTGTTGATCGGCCGGGAGGCATTGGCAATCTCCAGCTGGCCGCTGCAGAAACGCCTGAAGCCATCCGTGGTGCCTGTCTCTTGAAGATCGATCTTGGTGTTGTTGCCTGCGGCCCGGAACGATTTGATCGCCTCCTCAATGATCGGGAAAACGGTACTGGAACCGCCGATTCGGATCGAGGCAGTTGATTTCGGGCGACCTTGAGCCAGCACGCCAGGGAGTGTGACAGGCAAGGCGGCCAAGACGCTGAGCAAGATCGTCGCGAACATGAACCGACGCGGCAAACGACGGAGCCGCAAATGAACAGGACAAGCAGAACGCATGGCCAGAGGTTCGAAATCAGAGAACATGCCGAAGGTATGCAACCACAAACGCAGGAAAGAATGGTTAAGGGATGGTCGTGGGTTGGTGGCCCTTGATCAATCTTCATCACAAGTGGCGACGTCAGCATTGCGGACCATCACCAGGCCGCTGCTGAGCGAAAAGCTTGTTTCGTTTAGCCCTCCACAATTTTCTGTTTTAACTGTTCAAGGCGCTGCTCCAAGTCATGCAGCATCTCCAGACCAAACATGGGAAGCTCCTGCATGGCAAACAGAAACTCTTCTCGATTCAACTCGAGCAGTTCGGCATCGCCGAGGGCCGTGGCAGTCCCGAAGCGGCGATGGTCTGGATCAACCAGTGCTCCTACCCCAAAACAACTACCGGGGCCAAGGCTTTCAACATCCTTTCCCACCCAGCTGAGCTGAATGGTTCCTGAAACGATTCCAAACATCCGGTCGCCTGGTTCTCCATCTTGGAAAAGCACTTCACCGGCTACAAGTTTGCGAGGTTCCCGATTGCGGGCCAGCGCTTCGATGGTATGGAGTTCAGGGGTGCTGGACATGATGGTTTTCAATCGGATGAAGAAGAATGCGGGCAGGTCACGGTCACAGGGGCGGGTGACGACCACGAAGGTGCATGGGAGTGGCCAACTAAGGAGCGATCAGGCAGGCAGCAAAGTGAGAAGGAACGGTTTTACTGTGATGGTGTCGAAGCGACGCCTGTGCGGCCAGCAGGCGGATGCTCATCGTGGCAGGCGAGGGAATCGCAGGCCGCAACTGCAGGGAAGCCGTCACAAGGCCGAAAGAGCGCAGCCCCATTGTGAAAATGCCGGGGTTAAGAAAACATCAAGACACCCACATCGAGAACACATTGCGATGATCTGCAGCGCACCTCTTTGCGCCAGAGGCGTCTGCTATGGAGATGACGTTCCATCGTGCAGCAACGCCAGCCGCGCAAGGCCATGGACCTGCCAAGGGAATGGAGCAGCCAATGGAACAGAACGCGGCACGCCGCCAGCTCAGCGCGGAGTGGTCCAGTCATCGAACCAGCCCCGCCGCATCAGCCAGAAGGCCTGCAGGGACGCCACAATTGCCATCAGCAACAGAGTGATGGCATAACCATAGCGAAATCTAAGCTCTGGCATGTGCTCGAAGTTCATACCGTAAATGCCTGCGATGAACGTCAATGGCGCGAAGATGCTGGTCAGGATTGTCAATGTCTTCATCACCTGATTCATGCGATTGCCAACGCTAGCCGCATAGGTCTGGGTGATCGCATCGCATTGATTGCGTAGCAACTCGCTGCTTTCGAAGAGCAGCTCAACCATCTCAGCCATATCCCGAAAACCGGCCAGGGCCTCTGGCCCCAGCAGCTGTTGCCGCTGTCGCAAAAGTACTTGAATTTGGTGGCGCAGCGGCCACACTTGGGCACGTATCGTGCGGAGATTACTGCGATAGACGAAGGTTTTCTTGAGTAAGCTGGGTCTCGGATCGCGTAAGGCCGCCTCCTCTAGATCATCGAGTCGATTGGCAATCTGTTCCAACATGGGAAACAGTTCATCCAGAAGTTCATCCACCAGATAATGCAGAATATCGTCCAGATCGCTCTGTTCCGCCTCAGCGTCCTGGCTCTGTAGCCAATTGGTGAGCTGGGGGAACGTCTCGCTGCTGGGTGCCTCCTCAAGGGTGATCAGCAATTGTGGCAACAACAGAAAGCCAACCTGCGAGCTGAGCAGATGCAATGGACTGGTGGCAAAGCTGAGGCGAT
>JBIIIX010000212.1:0-5408 GCA_044234415.1 Cyanobium sp. | reverse complement strand
GGCCGATTCGACGGCCTGGCAGGCCGTGTTCTCAACGATCCCCGCGGATGTGGTGGGGATCCAGACCACCCGGGATGGGCAACGGGCGTTGACCGGTGTCTGCGGCAGCAGCGCGTTCAAGGTCGAGACATCGCAACTGTTCAGAGGCTGCCAACCGGCAAACAGGGAGGCCAGCTACCGCGTCGCAGCCCAGCCCAGCAACACACCAGGTCTGCCAGGGAGCCGCGCCCTCCCCAACTACCGTGGCTGATCACTGCTTGTTGAGCAGCTGCAAAGCCGAAATGATCTGGCGAGCGTGAACCACGCTAAGCGCATTGGATTTGCCATTGACAGGCTGCCGATCTATGGCCCAAACATCTATACATCAGGCGCCCCACCCTCCGGCATTAAGGTGCTGCAAAGCAGCGACATCCAACGCCGAGCTGCTCTTGGCGAATGGCGCCAGAAGCGCGCCCTTGGCCGATGCTGGAAACAACGAGAGACGTGCCGCTGAAACCAGCCGTTTTTCTCATGGCCACAGACCAAACAGGGCTTGCCAGGGCTATGTTGCCTTGGCCAGCGGCGCTTCCCCTGCACGTTGGCGCAAGCATGAACCCGGGCAACGACCTGCCCAGATCTGCTGAACCGGGGGGACCTGGATTTTTCAATCGCACCACCAGCTTCGTGCCAGACCAATTCGTGCCAGACCAAGGTGAAGAGATCTACCACTAGGCGTGCTCAGTTTAGTCGACTGCACACGATCCGATGCGCTGCAGTTGCTCCAGATTCCCCCTACGGCGCAAGCGTTCCGTTGCAATGGAGAGCTGCCCACTTTAACGATGGCATCAGCCAAGCAAGCAAACGCAACTTCTTTGCAATCAGCGGCAAGCCAGTGGACACGATCGTTGACCAGGTGTCAGCGGCCTTGCCAGCCGCGGCCGCTTGAACCGCGCTTCCGTGCCGCAGTCCTGGCCACCTTCCTGGACGCAGGCGCTGACAACCCCGCCAGGAGCGGGAGCCCCCCGCCATAGGACAATCCCGCCATCCACCCAGCGCAGGCTGCCCGTCATGGTTCAGGTCAACGGCAACTACCTCAAGCTCAAGGCGGGATACCTGTTTCCGGAGATCGCCCGACGGGTGAAGGCCTTTAGCGAGTCCAACCCAACGGCCCCGATCATCCGCCTCGGCATCGGCGACGTGACCGAACCCCTGCCGGAGGCCTGCCGCAGCGCCATGCATGCCGCCATCGACGAGATGGGCAGCCGTGAGGGATTCCACGGCTATGGGCCGGAGCAGGGCTACCTGTGGCTGCGGGAAGCGATCGCCCAGCACGATTTCCAGGCCCGCGGCTGCCCAGTCAGCGCCGAGGAGATCTTCGTGTCGGACGGCAGCAAGTGCGACAGCGCCAACATCCTCGACATCCTGGGCGAGGGCAATCGCATCGCCGTGACCGATCCGGTGTACCCGGTCTATGTCGACAGCAACGTGATGGCTGGCCGCACGGGTGTTGCCGACGCGGCTGGCCAGTACGGCGGTCTGACTTACCTGCCGATCAACGCGGACAACGGCTTCACCGCCCAGATCCCCGAGCGGCCGGTGGATCTGATCTACCTCTGCTTCCCCAACAACCCCACCGGCGCCGTCGCCAGTCGCGAGCAGCTGCAGGCCTGGGTCGACTACGCCAAGGCCCATGGCGCCTTGATCTTGTTCGACGCGGCCTACGAGGCCTTCATCCAGGATCCAACGCTCCCCCACTCGATCTATGAAATCGAGGGTGCCCGCGACTGCGCGATCGAATTTCGCTCCTTCTCCAAAAATGCCGGCTTCACCGGAACCCGCTGCGCCTTCACCGTGGTGCCCCGTGGCCTGATGGGCACGTCAGCCCAAGGTGAGCCGGTGGAGTTGTGGGGGCTATGGAACCGCCGCCAATGCACCAAGTTCAATGGCGTCAGCTACATCGTGCAGCGGGGCGCCGCAGCGGTTTACTCGCCCGAAGGCCAGGCCCAGGTGCGAGATCTGATCAAGTTCTACATGGACAATGCGGCGATCATCCGGCGCGAATTGAGCGCCCTGGGCCTGCGGGTGTACGGCGGTGAGCAGGCTCCCTATGTGTGGCTGAAGACGCCCGCTGGCCTGGATTCCTGGGGCTTGTTTGACTTGCTGCTCAGCAAGGCCCATGTGGTGGGCACCCCCGGCAGCGGCTTCGGCGCCGCGGGAGAGGGCTATTTCCGGCTCTCCGCCTTCAACAGCCGCGCCAATGTGGAGGAGGCGATGGGGCGAATTGCGGCTGCTTTGAGCGCTTGAGGTGAATAGGGATCGGCGCTGCTCGCGCCGGCCGATCTGGGCGGCGCCAGCGAGAGGGGGGGGGTAGGCCGAGCCTGGCTGGAAGGGCCCTTTCTCGCGGCAGGCGAAGCTCAAGGCCCGCCGTGGCGTGTCGGAGCGCGAGCAGCACCCGCAGGGTTGCAGCAGATCCGCTGTCGCAAGGCTCGCGAGGTCCGGCTGCTGGAGGCCAGACGCAGCCGTGGGCCAGCCCCCTCGCACAGCTGAAGCTCGATCCGCTCCCCGCTCAATCGACGGATTCAGAAATTTCGCCCCGCAGGGGCTGGGCGAGACCGTCAATGGCCCTTAACGTGCCGAAATCCCACCCCTAGTGCCCATGCGTCGCTGCTTCGTTGCCCTGGCTCTAGCCATGGTGCTGCCGTTGCCGGTTGTCGCCGCCGAAGTCACCGTGCGCCCCGGCGAGACCCTCTCGGAACTGGCCGAGCGGCACGGGGTGAGTGTGGAACGCCTGCTGAAGGCCAATGGTCTCAGCAATGCCAACCATGTGGAAGCGGGCCGCAAGCTTGTTCTTCCCCCGGGGGCATCATCACAGGCCTCTATCCGCCGTGCGGCCAGCGGCAGCTCGCGCACTGCCGCTGGAGTTGTGGTGGTGCAGCCCGGTGAAACCCTTTCCGAGATCGCCGAACGGGAAGGCATCAGCCTGTCCCGCTTGATGCAACTCAACGGGATCAGCAAAGCCGATGCCGTGCAGGCGGGTTCCCGTTTGGTGCTGGGAGGCGGCGCGGCCAGCCCTCGCACCACAGCGAGCCGCACTGCCGCCACGGGCGGCGCCGCTGTGGTGGTCCGCCCCGGCGACACCCTCTCGCAGATCGCCGAGCGGGAGGGCACGAGCGTGAGCCGGCTGATGCAACTCAACGGCATCGCCAAGCCCGACGACCTGCAGGTTGGCTCCAAACTGCTGCTGGGGAATGGCAGCGCAAGCGGCGTCGCCGCGGCTGCCAAGCCCAAGCCATCTCCTGGGCCAAGCTCCTACCCCAGCAACGCGAGTACCCACGAAGTGAAGCCTGGGGACAGCCTCTCGGGGATCGCCGAGGGCTACGGCGTGCCCATGAGCCGGCTGCTGGCCCTCAACGGCATCAGCGATCCCAACAAGGTGAACGTGGGCACCAAGCTGCAGTTGCGCGGATCGGTGCCCACCGCGTCGCGGCCAGCCAGCGTTGCGGCCAAGCCAGCCAGCACCAACACGGTCAAGGCCGTGGCTGCCGCCCCGTCCAAGCCGACCCCGAAACCAGCCAGCAGTCAGCCCCTCGCCAGCCACACGGCCAACGCAAGCCCCTCGGCGAACAGGACGACTCTTGCCAGCGCCAATGCCGCGCCGATCACCGGCAGCGCTGTCAGTGCCCGTCCTTCGGTCGCGGTGACCCCGAACAGCGGCACAACCGCCGCGACGGCGGCCAGCAGGGGATCGCTGGCCAACGGCGCCAAGCCAACCACCCTGGCGATGGCTTCGGCCAGCCCAGCCAGCGGCAGCCGGCCGAACTTGGCCAGTACCACCCCCCGTCCCGCCCAGGTGGCCACAGCCGCGGCCAGCAGCCGGCCGGCGCAGGCCAGCGCCACACCATCCAAGCCGGACTGGCGTACCTACGGGCCCCTGCAGGTGGACTGGGCCAACTGGCAGCCGATGGGCGGCAGCTTGGTGGCCCCCACGCTCAATGCCGATGGTCGCTCCCTGTATCTCGCGATCAACTGCGGTGCCCGCAAGCTCAATGCCACCGGCCAAGCGGGCCAGTGGAAAACCTGGGATGACCCCCAGACCGACTTCGAATCCCAGATCGTCTCCGACCTCTGCAAGTCGCGTAGCTGACACTCTCGCGGCGCGGCACTGGGAGGCGAGCTCCCCCGACCATCCAGCCAGCCCAGCTGTCCAGTTCGCGGCAGTGCTTCTGGCTGATCAGCATGACGAGCCTGTTGGCCATCCGCAGAACTCAGGCCTGGCCTGGCCAGCGAGCTTGTTTTGTCGCCACCGCGGGGCCAGCTGCGATGCCTCTCGCCAGTCCGCTTGGATTGAGCGGGATTTCATCCTGCCGATTCAGTCCAATCGGCCAGAAGCAAGCCAAACGCAAGCCCAATTCCTGGTCCAAGCCATCACCATCGCTTCGTCAACCCGCTCGCAGCGATGGGTGAGCGGGGTCTGTGGAACGGCTTGGCCGATTGTTCGATCAGCAACAGGCCCCTCAGCACGGCCTGGAGAACTGCCACGGCCCCAATCGCTGTCAAGCCAGTGGCATGAAGCTCCGAGATACGTCGTGGCATGCCAGCCAAGACCGTCGCAGCGGGGAGGGTCGAACCGGCTTGCTCAGCAGGCTCGACTTGGCATGGCTGCGCTCGGGCGGGCGGGCGCCATGGTTGCGCTCGCGCGAGCGCCTCTGTTGCCGCTGAGGTGAGGTCGTCTCCGAATCAGCAGGGACGCTCCGATTTAGGCCCTGGGTTGCCAGGCAGCCAATCGCAGCCCTCAAGCGGCCCAATGCAACGGCCAGGGGCGCTCCAACCAGCGCCGCCCCGCACTGCGCAGCCACAAGCGCTGGACGCCGTCGTCGCTTTCGCGGATCAGATCCTCCTGAACCAAGCGCCGCGCCAGCCACGACCAGCGCTCCTGCTCAGAACCGTGGGCTGAGGCCAACTCCTCAGCCAGGCCGCGCAGGTCGCCGCCACAGCGCTCCTGGAGGGTCTCGAGCAGCAGCGACACCTGAGCGGACCAATCGCGGCTGGCCCTCTCCGTGAGCGCGCAGCTGTCGCAGCGGCCACAGGGCAGCACCAGCTCTCCAACCGCCAGCAACAGCGCTTGCTCGCGACAGGTCTCCCCTTCGGCGACGGCCTCCATGCGACGCAGCTGCTGCTGGGCTAGTTCCTGCCGCCAGCGCTCCTGCTCTCTCAGATCGCGGGGCAACGCCAGGGCTGAGGCGCGCATCGCCCGGGCCAGGCTGTTGCGATCGGCCGGGTCGAACAGCACCAGGCAATGGGCGGGCTGGCCATCGCGACCGGCCCGTCCGGATTCCTGCAGATAGGCCTCTGGACTCGAGGGCAAATCGAGATGCAACACCAGCCCCACATCGGGGCGGTCCACCCCCATGCCGAAGGCCACCGTGGCC
>JBIIIX010000416.1:0-5408 GCA_044234415.1 Cyanobium sp. | reverse complement strand
CATTCACAGCAATTCCTGAATGTTCTCGACAACCTCGCTGCCGCGCCTAAGCGAATAGCTGATCTCCCGGCGGACGCACTCTATGCAACGCAGCACTGGAATGAAACTATTGCGCAGAAAGATGGAACCATCCGCAGAGACACAAGTTTTCCATCTGATCCTTCTGAGCTAATTCTTTCAGGCCCACACTTCTATGTTGGGCGACCGTTTTACAAAACGCCACAAAGAATCTGCACCTTAAACAGTCACTACGACAGCCTCGACCTCATTAATCTGCCGGATGAATATCTGCCTCGCACCAACTACCGTCCGTGTGCATTGACTGCCGATTTTCTGGATCGGACACCGCGAGTATCTTGGGGTGAGAAGAAGCCTGTAACAAATTTCTTTCGACTTATAGCAAGAAGACAGCTGCCCCCATCAAACGAGCGAACGCTAATCACGGCAATCGCGCCGCCTGGCGAAAGCCATATTGATGGCATTTTTAGCATCGCCTTTGCTGACAAGCATATCCTCTCCCTGGTTGCGGGATTAACCGCGAGCTGCATCTTTGACTACTTCGTCCGGGCCACTGGCAAAGCGGACTTCCGAAATGACATAGCTGACCGACTTCCGCTTCCTGATCAGAATTGTCAGCAGGCAATGCCTATCAAAGTCCGTTCTATAGCGTTGACGTGCCTCACCACCCACTACGCCGATCTCTGGAGCGAGTGCTGGGACGACGCCTTCCAACAGCAATGCTGGGCCAAAGACGATCCCCGCCTGTCCAACAGCTTCTTCCGCAACCTCACCCCCACCTGGCAGCGCGAGTGCGCCCTCAGGTCCGACTACGCCCGCCGCCAGGCCCTGGTGGAGATCGATGTGCTGGTGGCCCAGGCCCTCAAGCTCAGCCTCGATGAACTGATCACCATCTACCGCGTCCAGTTCCCGGTGATGCAGCAATACGAACGCGACACCTGGTACGACCAAAACGGCCGCATCGTCTTCACCGCCAGCAAGGGCCTCACCGGTGTTGGCTTCCCACGCAAAGGCAAAGGCCGAGGCGCCAACAAAGAGCTCGGCTGGGAAGACATCCAGGACATGAAGTCCGGCACCGTCAGCCGCACGATCCTGGATGACACCCTCCCCGGCGGCCCGGTGCAGCGCACGATCACCTACGAGGCGCCGTGGAGCAAGTGTGATCGGGTGGAGGATTATCGGGGGGTGTGGGAATTCTTCCGTGATGCATAGCCCGAATGGCCCACCCTGAGTGGACAGCTCTGACGAGCCAGTCTAGACTTGATGTAGATTCACTACGGGGCATGGAGTTCTCCTGCAGCCAACTCTCTAACGAAGTTCTGAAATCCATCTTTGACGCCGCTTTCTTTGATACTGAGATCGATGAGGATAGCGATCTGATCGTCACCGACGACATGCAGGTCTGGGTGGAGGGCCTGCCCGAGCAGGACTGCTTTCAGTACACGGCTTTCTTCCGCATCGACAAAGAGCATCCGCGTGAGAAGCTGCTGGAGGCCTGCAATGAGTTCAACGCCACCTATCTCGGCCTGAAAGCCAATGTCCCGGAGGGAAGTAAAGTCATCGCCTTCAATTATGCAGTCCTGATGAAGGGGGGCGGCAAGATCGAAGGCAAGGAGATCGTCCGCCTCCTCAAATACTTTCAGGATGTCGTGGCGGCGTCCATGGAGGATGAGGCCTTCCAGTTCATCGTCGAGGAGTGATCCGCCGGCAGAGTTCAGGGCTATCGTGTGATCTGGACGTTCCTTGCACAGGAGGGCGGCACACCATGACAGCAACCGCTCCCGATCCCCTCACACGACAACAGCTCATCAACCTGCTCAGCCAGCACAAGCAGGGGGTCCCCGTTCAGGAGCTGGTGGGCCTACGGGTGGATGTGGTGACCCGCTGGCCAGGCATGAATCCAGCCCTGCAGCGGGAGATCGAGCGTGATGCGGTTTCGATCTGAGCGGGAGCAGGAACTGGCAGCCAAAGTGATCTGGCAGATGATCACCCTGGTGGAATCACTGCTACAGCGCATGGTCCCGATCCAAACAGAAGCGGAGCTCCAGGGCTCAGAAGCGGGTCGGCTGCTCCTTGATGCCGTCTGCATGCAATACCTTGCGCTGGGCGAACCCGTGAAGCAGTTGGACAAGCTCACAGGCAACACCCTGCAGGATCAGTTTCCCGAGCAGGATTGGAAGGGCATCATGGGCCTTCGAGATATTCTGGCCCATCAGTCTTTCAATGTCGACCCGCGTCAGGTGCTGTGGATGACGAGGAAGGCCTTTGCCGCAGTTGCAGACAACGTTGCGAAACATGCTCGTTTCGCTCCAAAGGCATGAAGACTGATGAGCTAGTCTAGCTAGAAGAATCCTCACCCAGCCCTAGACTGATCCTGCAAAGAGTCCCTTCTGCAGCCGAGGCCGGTCAACGCCTGCCATCACCTGGTCGCAATGAGGATTTGTGTCATGCAGCATTTATACGGCGGCGGCTCAGGTGAATGGCATTGTTAGCCTCCACCTCAGCAATCACTGTCATGAGAGGTAAGTGATGAAACGACTCAATTAATTCGAATACAATTGTGTCATCCATTGAACAAACTTTTGTGCTAAGGCATCCTGATGAGAAAAAAGGGCTGCAGTATAATGGCAGTGCCAAACGGGAGGCCAGGCTCTCTTTGCCATGCAAGCCATGCGTGAATTCGCGCCTTGATGAAATCGGATTCAGTAAATAATGCACCACGATCTGCTGCACCCTTCGTCGCTTCATCCGCCCATCCCCAGCATCCATCGCTTGAAGGGACCAAAATTGCTAGGAAGTCTTCTAACTTGCCTGGACTCTGATTGTTTGGCATAAGCCACACGCCTACACGCTTATCATCTATATTGACAACTGTTCCATGAGGATTGGGTATTGCTGGCAGGCCAATTCCGACGCCGTGTAGCTTGCTCTTTATTCCATCCCAGCGACTTTGCTGATCTGTATCAGCATCTACAACAATTCCCACGCGTCTATAGGTGCGAACTGAGACTGGCAACGCATCAATTACATTATCAACTCCCTCTGCGTCGTGGATATATGGATAGTGCCCCCGAGGGCTGTCCCAATCCCAGCCATAGAGTCGAGTCAATGCAATTATAGACCATTTATCATCTCGCCCTTCAACGATTAGTCGGTGCGGTGCATTCGCCCGTAGCTTGGCTTGAGTCATAAGCCTCTTACCTCAATATCATGGCGAATAGCAACTTCAATATCATTAGCAGAGTAGCATTCACTATGGCTATGACCTCGTTCAACTCGATGAACAGAAACGTCTTGGGCTAGCTCTGGCATATCTGATTCCAGCCAAGCCAGTGCACGCAAGCAGTCGCCACTATGTGAAGTAGCAAATACCTGAACATCAAGCCTTATCGCTGATTCCACGATAAACTTCCACATTAGCTCTAGAGTACTAAAATGAAGCCCGGTATCAATTTCATCTACCAGCAACACGCCTCCTGATGCTCGTGCAACATAGATCGCCAAGGCGAGTAAGCGGCGAATACCATCACCTAGGCTGCCTAGAGGTATTCGATGGTCATCATCTCTGAGCTTCACCCATTCAGCAGCTGGCCACCGTGAGTCGCGACTTGTAAATGCTATTCTTTCGATATTAGGTTCAATAATCTGCATTGCATTAACAATCTTCTCTTCTTCACGCGTAAGCACAAGCCCATCCCAGAGCCTCTGAAGGAGAGCTGGGTCAGCACCTTCCGTTCCTAAAAATGCTACAGAAGGCTGCGAAGAATGAGGTATCTGAATGGCGATTCTTCGTAGCTCCCCACTAAGAATCCCACTGGGAGAGACTGATATTGAAGTGCCTTCCCTATTTTCGGGTCCTTTTATCAGCACTTCAAGTGGAATTCCAATCTCATCTTCGTCTGGGAAGAGTTTCAGCTCATCTTCAGTTTCACTCTCTGCGCGGCGGACTTCACATTTAACCGTCAAGTCCGACTCTTCGGTCTTTGCTGATATCCGAAAATACGCACCTTCTTGGATAGCATGCTGATAGAAAAGGTGTCGAATGTCGTATTCAATTCGTATCCGAGAATCAGAAGCCTCTGAAGGGACTTCGCCTCTACGACTTGGCGATCGGAGCAGGGATAAAGGTCTCCCTCCTAATGCCACAATCTCTATCGCTTCTAGGATCGAAGTTTTTCCGGCATTGTTTTTTCCTACTACAAGGTTTACCCTTGACAATTTACTTATTTCAAGGGACGAGAGCCCTCGAAATCTTTCTATCTGAATAGATTGATACATTCCATTTGGTCATTGAAGAGCATAATAGCACAAACCAAAACTGCTAGCTGTTCAAGTCGACTTGAATCATGGATGATGCAAGCTGCAATGGCATTAACTGTATTGCCGCTGATTGGTTGACGTTGCAGGATTATTCAGGCTATTAAGGGCTGCCTTAGGGCCTTTCGGTTGGGCTAACGCTGAATGGCCCGACCCCCTGAACAGCATCGTAAGGCTCCGTAACGATTTATAAGCCTAGAGCCATTCGCGACCAAAGGCAAGCCTGCCCATGCAGGGGGTGAGGTCTGGGAGGTAGCAGACGGGGTGGCCCCTGTTTCCGATGGTCCGCACAACACGGTTCATCAGGCTACAAAAGGTCGGCGGGGCTGGCCCTCCCCGCGGGCTGCGGTTGAGCACATGGGTATAGATCATCGTCGTTCTCACCTCGCTGTGCCCGAGCAGCGCCCGCATCGAGCGGATGTCTTGGCCTATCTCCAGCTGGTGAGTGCTAATACCTGGCCGCAGGCCAGCGTGGTGGAGCCACTGGGAATGGCGGAAGCTGTGGCCGCCGGCCGGTTTGGTGATGCCGGCAGCCAGCACGGCTCTGCGCACCGCCTTCTGGACCAGGGTGGCATCCAGGGGGTGATGGCCCTCCTGGCGGCATTCGGGACTTTCCTCGCAAGGGCATGGGGCAGTTGCACCCTGCCCCAGCCTGCCGCCCCATCGCGCTGATGGATCTGTCGCACTTGCCTGAGCTGGTGCTGGAGCCAGGGCCTTTAAGAAGTCTGTCCCCGTAGGTCTCGCCTGGCTGCCGCGGCTACGGCGTTGTGCGCGGGAACCGCACCTGAGCATTGGCTTCCGAGCCCGCTACCACCCTGCTGCCGCAAGCGATCTGATCAGCTTCCTCAAGGCGCTGCCGGACTGCCGGATGCGCCGGGGCATCCGCCCCCCCAATGGCCCGACACACCCTCGGGATGACTTCGAATCGGCCCTGGCAGCCGCCCGGTAGATGGGCAGCATGAAAGGGTGCCGCGCTGGATCCATGGCGATCTCAGCGGTGCGCTGCGGGATTTGTTCTGGTGTATGGCTGGATGGCTGGATGGCTGGAGATGGCTGGAGATAGTTATAGATGG
>JBIIIX010000211.1:0-5449 GCA_044234415.1 Cyanobium sp. | reverse complement strand
ATGGGGAACGAGCGTGAACCGAGCTTGGCAATGGGCATCGCCACGGGGGGAGCCTTTCTGTCCATCACGAACTGGAATCGTTGCGGGTTTCGGGCCTAGCCAATGGCTACAGGGACTTCACCTTGCGCAACGGCCCGTTGGCTGGCGACTGAGCAAGGCGTCTGTTGGCATGACAAATTTCTCCTACGACCGACCCGTGCCAGGCCCCCTGCCGCTGTTGGCAGTGGCGGCGGCATTCGGCAGCAGCCGCAGGATCAGGAGGCGAATTGCAGGCCAAACCAAACGGGACTCAACCGCAAACGCATAGGAGTTAGGCGAGGCACTTAGAAGCAGTAGCTGGGCATGGCGCGACGATTGCAGGCTGAAGCCACAATCATCCCTGACGAATCAAGTGGTTCGAGCCGAGCTCCCATGGCCTGCCTAATCACTATGGCCTGCCTAATCACTGTGGTTTGACCAATCACTATGGCTTGACCTATCACCATGGCCTGCAAATCACAAGTGCTTGATCAAGCCATTCAGAGTCCACTTCTGGGCGTGGTCGGCAGCGGCGTGGCATCTTGCCGTGGTGCCTGCGGTGCTGAAGGTGTGATGCCCAGCTCACAGCGGAGCTTGGCCTCTTCGAGGCTGTAGGGCTGTTCCAGTTCAATCGTGCTCGTAGGACACCAACCCTGGCGAAACCATTCGTAGGAACGCTCAGTGCTCCAGAAGGTAGTGATTTTGTCGCTTTGGCGCTTGTAGGGGCCCTTGGTGTGGGCGGCGCAACCCTTCTCCTTCCACTGCTTGCCTTCCAGCCAGCGGCTTTCTGTGTTGCCAATATCAATCAGATAGCCCCGCTCACTGCTGCGGCCCGAGGTGTCATCTCCCGGTGCGAGCTTGATCGATCCGGCCACAAACTTCGCCTGCAACAGCCCTTGCACGCAGCCAACCACACTGTCCTTCTGGCACTGGCTCAGGGCGGCATCGGCCGAAACCCCAAGATCCTTGTATTTATTGATACAATTAAACACTTGTTGTTGGTCGGCCCTAGCGGCGGATGCTGTGGCCATCAAGGCCAGCAAGGCAGCGCCACATAAACCAGTAAACGCCTTAGCCATGCCAGTCGGATTGGTTCAACTGGTGGGTGAGCCTACAGGATTGCCCGCAACACTAATGGCCATTGGGGTTGGCCAACACCTCAGCCGCAGCGCGCCACACCACCGCCCGATGCCGACTTTCCACGGTTGGCAGGGGGTACTGCGGCCCGCGCGCGGCCCTTGCGCTGAACCCTCACCCGCAGGCTCTGATGCCCGGGCTGGAGATTGGCGCCGTGACTAGCCGCGGCGCCACTGCTGGGGACGGGCCAACGGGCCTGGCTAGCTCAAGGCCCCCTCTCCGTCTTGCCGAGCTTAAGCGATGCTGATCAAGGCAAGCGCACTCCGCACGATGTGCTCCAGGCCATGGCGGAAGTTTCTGGTTCGCGATGCATCTCACGGCTGGGCTGGAGGCTGTTCGCAATCCCCTCTACTGTTTTGGGGTTGCTCAGTCGCAAGCGAATCCAGCGCATCACCGAGGCCACCGTCCAGTAACCGTTTACGCCATTGCATCCGCCACCGTGATGGCGAGGCCCTGCGGACCAAAGCCCTGCGGAGCAAGACCATGCGGACCAAGACCTTGCAAACCAAGACCCTGAGGAAGACCTCCCCGTGACACGCAAGTCCTGAGCCCGCTTGTGCCTAGGCCAATCCCATCAACTTGACCGGATTCCGCCAGGCCGATCCAGCCTCGGCAACGAAAGCCTCAACGCCAACCTCCGTGTCATTCCCGCTGGCTCGCCAGTGGCCAGTCCGCCGCGATGCCTGTCCACAGCGGGGCATCGCATGTGGCTACTGCCTTACGCCCTCGGTAGACCCTCGGTAGGGTCGGGCCCAGATCGCGAACAGGGCTTGACGTGAAGGCTCACCGATGGCGTCACGGGCCCGCCAGTGGGAAGCGAGCGTTGCTGCGCCAAGCCCTGGCCCTGGTGCTGGTGCTGGTGGTCCTGCGGGGGCTGGTGCCGGGGTTCGCTGTGGCTGGGGAGGGCCGATCACCGGCTGTAGGCCTGCCGGCGGCTTTAGGCGTGCCGGCGGCTGTGGGCGTGCCGGCTGTGGGCACACCCACCCGGCCGTTGCCCGAGAGCAGTGAGGCCCTGGCCAGCCGCTCGCCCTGGAGCCGGCCGGAGAGTTACCCGCTGGCGCAACAACCCCGCGCCGATCTGTATCAGCCCAGCGCCACCTGGATCGGCCGGCTGATCCTGCCCACGCCCGAGGATCTGGCGGCCCCCCAAGCCCCAAGGGAGGACTGGGTGTGGATCGAGATCGAGCGGGCCCCGGCGGAGCGAGAGGCGTTGATCGGCCAGCGGCTGCGGTTGCGCTGGGCCGATCGCCAGGAGCTGCGGCGCCTGGTGCAGACCGTCACCACCACGATTCAGCTGGGCGAGGCGGCTCGGCAGGCGGCGGCGGCCGCCAATGTGGTGCCCAGCCGCCTCGATGGCCGCCGCGTCGGGCCATTGCAGTCGCTGGCTGGTGCCCGGCCCCGCGATGACGTCACGGTGGCGTTGGAGTCGGTGAGCTTCAAGCCCTTCCGTTCTCCGCTGGCGGGGGAGCTGCGCATCGCCAGCCCGCCGCTGCAGATCACGGGGCGCTGGCAGGGCCTGGTAATGGTCGTTGGCCGCGCCGCGGCTGAAGACCTTTGGAGGGTGCGCCACCACAACCGGGCCAGCGCGGCCTTCGACGGAGCGGAGGAGACGATCCGCATCCCCTCGCTGCCGCCCGATCGCTTTGGCCATCGCTTGCTCGATCCCGCCGGCCTGCTCGCCTCGCCCTACAACGCCAAGGGCTGGCTGATCCAGGGATCCCCCGCCGCCGATGGGGTGTTCACCGTTCAGGCCCTGCTGCCCTACGCCCTGCTGGATCTCTCGGCCAACCGCGTCGTGGCGGGCACGGATCCCGCCCTGGCCTACGTGCGCCATGACAGCTGGCGCCATCCCCTGCGGCGCGGCCGCCTGAGCCATACCGCCTTGATCCCCGATCACAAACCGCCGCCGCCCTGGGCGTTGGGCGAGCGGGCGTTGCTGATGCACCTGTTCGGCGGCATCGGCGGCGAGGACGGGGAGGTGGTGCAGGGCTGGACCGTGACCGGTCATTTCGCCTTCGGGGAGGCGGAGGTGGTGCGCGATGCCTTCACCGGCCGGCCCCGCCTGGCGATCCGGTATCACCAGATCTATGCCTCCAACCCCAATGGCATCATCTCCGGCTCCCAGGACTGGAGCGCCTACGCCGGCAGCCTGCAGCGGGGCTGGATCGGCCTGAGGCCCTTCTCCGATCTGCTCATCCCGATGGGAGAGGAGGTGCTCGACGCGATCGATCTGCAGGCGGAACTGATGGCCGCCCGCTACCGCAGCGGCGATGGCGGGGGCGTCACCCTGGTCACCCCGGCCACCTCCTGCGTGCAGGATTCAGCCCAGGCGCTGTGGATCGCCATCCAGCAGCTGCGGCGGGAGCGGCTTGGGGCGGGCGGGCGCGAAGATGGCTCAGCGGGAGGCACTGCGAGCAACACTGCGGGCAGCACTGCGAGCAGCGCAGTGGGCAACACAGCGAGCAGCGCAGTGGGCAACACAGCGGGCAGCGCAGCCGGGAGAACTCTGGGCAACCCCGCGGGCGGGCCGGAGGGAGAGGGGGAGCCGGAGGCGATGTCGGCCGTCGATCGGGAGCGGCTGCGCGAGCTGGGGCTCGCCTTCGACCATCTGCTCGAACCGTTCGGGCGGGTGCGCGGCGATTGGAAGCGGAATGCCGCCACTGCTTTGGCGGCCGGCACCGGGGCGGGCAGCGGGGCCACCGCCCTCGGGCTAGGAGCTGATCCGTTCCAGGCCAGCCAGAGCCTGCGGGATGCGCTGCTCAGCTGGCGTTCGCTGCTGCCCCGCAGCGCCCATGACCTCTTCGCCGCCGAGTTTCTGCGGGTGGGCCTGCCGCTGCTGGAGCTGCGCACCAACCAGATCCCTGGCGTCGATCCCCGCCTGGAGCCCCTCGCCCCCACCGCGCTGTTTGGCCAGCTGCCCGGGGTGAGCCTGCTGCTCGGGCGCCTGGGGGACAGCCTGTTTCCGCTCTGGAAGCCGGGAGGGCAGCTGGCGGCGCTGCTGGTGGCCGTGGTGTACGGCGTCCTCGCCCTGATCCTGGGCCAACGCAGCGGCTTGCTGCGCCGCCCGTGGCACTGGAGCCCCCTGCGCCGGCTGGTGCCCCACGCCCTGGGAGTGCTGATCGTGCCGGCCTTCGCGGAGGAGCTGCTGTTTCGAGGGTTGCTGCTGCCCAGTGCCCTCGATGGCGTGCGGCCCCTGGCGATGCTGCCCTGGATGGTGTTGAGCGTGGGGCTGTTCGTGCTCTGGCACGCCCTCAAGGCCCCCATCGCCAGGGGCCGCTGGCGCCATCGCCGCCCAATTTCGCGCGTCCTGCCGCACCCATCCCTAGGCCCAGCGGCCCTGCTCCAGATCACCCTGCTCGGAACCGCCTGCACGCTGGTGGTTGTCGTCAGTGGGTCCCTGTGGCCGGCGGTGCTGCTGCACGGCGTGGCGGTCGTCGCCTGGCGCGCACCAGGCCCGCGACAGGCTCTTAGCAACACGGCAGCAGCCCCACACGGTCAGGGGCAACAGGGCCGCGCCTAAGCGAGGGGAGCGAGGCAGCGGCAGTGGGTGTTGATTTGGGGCGCCGCCTTTATCTTGATCCCACCATGTCTCGAAACAGCAATGGCTGGGATGACGCCTGAGCGGCTCAAGGTCGTCCCCTTGTTCAACGGCCTCAGCGTTGATCAATGTGCCCAGCTGCTGGACCGCCATCTCGAAACCAGCCATGCCGCGGATCAGGTGATCGTGATGCAGCAGGACTGGGGGGAATCGCTGTTCCTGATGCGCAGCGGCATGGCCAAGGTGCGCACCTTCACCAACGATGGCGAGGAGGTGGTGATGGCCCTGCTCGGCGAGGGCGATGTGTTCGGCGAAATGGCCGCCCTCGAAGGCACACCCCGCTCCGCCGATGTGGTGGCGCTCACCTCCCTCACGGTGTTGAAGCTGAGGGCTGGCCCCTTCAGCGAACTGCTGCACCGCGAAGCCAGCTTCGCCCTGGCTCTGGCCCGGTTGGAGGCCGCCCGGCTGCGGGAGATGAATCGCCGCCTCTCGCTGCAATGGGCCGACGCCACGATTCGCCTGCTGGATGCCCTGGCCTACCTGGCCCGTTGCAGCTCACCGGAGGGTGATCCCCAGGCGCCGATCCCAGCCCTGGCCCAGCGGGAAATGGGGGTGTTGGCGGGATTGGCGCGGGAGACCGCCTCCCGGACCCTGAGCAAACTGCGCCAGCGCGGCACGGTGGAGGAGCACAACGGCCTGTTGCGCATCGTCGACCTGCAGCCGCTGATCAAGCGAGGCCTGCTCCCTCCCCCCGAT
>JBIIIX010000210.1:0-5457 GCA_044234415.1 Cyanobium sp. | reverse complement strand
TCTGGAGGCGGAGCTGGAGCCGCAACTGGAGGCGGAGCTGCGGGCTTTGGGCCTGCTGTCGCCCGAGGGCCGGGCCAACCGCCGCGAGGGCTGGTGCACGGAGTTGCATCCCCAGCTGGAGCCCTGGGTGCGACAGGCGGCGGCAGGCCTGGAGCGGGGCTGGCTGCTGGTGATCGACTACGCCCTGGAGGCCTGGCGGTACTACGCCCCCCAACGGGCCGATGGCACGTTGATGGCCTATCGGCAGCAGCGGGCCGGCGCCGATCCGCTCGCGGACGCGGGCCGCTGCGACCTCACCGCCCACGTCTGCCTCGACAGCCTGGAGCGGGCGGCGGCGGCCACGGGTTGGCGGTGGCGCGGCAGCTGCCGCCAGGGGGAGGCGCTGCTGGCCCTGGGCCTGGCGGAGCGGCTGGAGGGCCTGCAGCATCAGCCCGATGTGCCGCTGCCGCAATTGCTGCGGCGCCGCGAGTCCCTGCTGCGGTTGGTGGATCCGGGCTGCTTGGGGGATTTCCGCTGGGTGGCGTTGCAACGCCCACCGCTGGCGGCGGTGCCGGCGGCGGCGGTGCCGGTGGCGGTGGCGGCCGAGGCTGAGGCCGAGGCCGAGGATCCGCCCCTGTTCCTCAGGCCGCCTCAGCCGCGGGGCCACCAAGCCGTGCCCGCGGAGGCCGGAGGTTGATGGCGATGGCGCGTCGCGCGTTCCAAGCCCTGCTGGAGGCGGATCAGCGGGTCGCCGTGATCGGCGCCGGGGTGGCCGCCTGCGCCCTGGCGGCGGCGCTGCGGCGCGGCGGCTGGGCGGGGCCGCTGAGCCTGTGGGAGAGCGGCCGGGGTCCCGGTGGACGGGCCGCCAGCCGCCGCTCGCGCCAGGACAGCGAGCTCTGCCTCGACCATGGCGCTCCATTGCTGTCGATCGTGGGGGAGCCCGCGCCGGCCTTGCTGGATCCCCTGCTGCGCCGCGGCGTGGTGCTGCCCTGGAGCGGCACGATTCGCGGACTCAATGGGGAGGGGCGCCTGAGGCTGTCGCCGGAGAGCCCCTACTGCCGGGGCCGCTTGTTCCGCGGCGAAGGCGGCATGGACAGCCTCTGCCGCGGGCTGCTGGAGCTGGCCGGGTTGGAGGGCCATGGGCCGATCGACGGCCACTACGGGGTGCTGGTGCGCCAGCTGCGGCGGCTGCAGCCCAGGGGCTGGCAGCTGCTCGACGCCGAGGGCACCGTGCTGGAGGAGGTGGATTGGCTGCTGCTGAGCAGCACGCTGCTGGCCCACCCCCGCAGCCGTCTGCTGCTCAACTGGCCCGAGGCGCCCCTGCAGCAGGCGTTGCGCCAGGGCCCCGCCGCGCCCCCCGACCCCCGTCTCGACCACGCCCTGGCGGCGATCGCCTCGTTGCGCAGCGAGGCTCGCAGCAATCTGCTGCTGCTGGCCTCGGGCGCCAATGCCGCCGCATGGGAGGCGCTGCCCTTCCGCCTGCTGGAGTTCGATGCCGCCGCCGCCCAGCGCTGGGGCTTGCAACGGGTGTCGGTGCAGCCATTCGCCCCCGGGCGCTGCGGCCTGGTGGCCCATTCCACCGCCACCTTCGCCGCCGAGCACCTCAGCGTGTATGGCTCCCGCTCGTCGATCGCCACGGTGCTGGGGATTGCGCCGCGGCCGGAGCAGGAGGCCGCCGTGATCGAAGCCCTGAGCGAGGCGCTGGCCGCAGCCCTGGCCGCCTGGTTGACGCCCGAGCAGCTGGCCGGGGCCGATCGACAGCTGATGCGCTGGGGCGCCGCGTTTCCGCTGCATCCCGGCCTGCCGGCGCCGCTGCAGCTCTGCCCCGCCAGTCGGGTGGGCTTCTGCGGCGATTACGTGGAGGTGGAGGGCTTCGGCAGGATCGAAGCCGCCCTGCGCAGCGCTGAATCCCTGGCCGAAGCTTTGCTGGCGCCGATGGCGTCCAGCTGAGCCGCTGATCCGGCTGAGCGGCAGCCAGCCCTCAGCTGAGCCGCTCCAGGGCCGCCACGATCGTGTCTGCGCTCACATCGTCGCGGATGATCACCTGGCCAATGGCGGTGGGCAGCACGAAGCGCACCTTGCCGGCCCGCACCTTTTTGTCGGCCTGGAGGCAGGTGAGCACGGCGTTCCGATCCAGGCGGGGCCAGCGCTGCGGCAGGCCCGCCGCCGCGATCAGGGCCCGCTGGCGGCTCTGCTCAGCGGCGCTCCACAGGCCGAGCACCACAGCGATCTCGCCGGCGGCCAGCATCCCCATGGCCACGGCCTCGCCGTGCAGCCAGGTGTTGTAGCCGCTGAGGGTTTCGATCACATGGCCGAGGGTGTGGCCGTAGTTGAGGATCGCCCGCAGGCCGCCCTCGTGCTCATCGGCGGCCACCACGGCGGCCTTGGCAGCGGCGGAGCGCTCCAGGATGCGCAGCAGCAGCGCTGGTCCCACCGCGTCAAGATTGGCCAGGCCTCCGCTGGGGTTGGGGGCGGCGGCCCGCTCGAGATCGGCGAACAGCTCGGCGTCGCCGATCACGCCGTACTTGATCACTTCGGCCATGCCGGCCCGGAACTCGCGCTCCGGCAGGGTGGCGAGGGTGTCGGGATCAATCAGCACGAGGCGCGGCTGGTGGAAGGCGCCGATCAGGTTTTTGCCGCCCGGATGGTTGACGCCGGTTTTGCCGCCGATCGCCGCATCCACCATCGCCAGCAGGGTGGTGGGCACCTGCACCACGGCGATGCCCCGCAGCCAGGTGGCAGCGGCATAGCCGGTCATATCGCCGATCACGCCGCCGCCCAAGGCGACGATCAACGAGCCGCGCTCCAGGCGCCGGGCCAGGCAGGCATCGTGGATCAAGGCGATGCTGGAGGGGGTCTTCTGCTCCTCGCCGGCTTCCAGCACCAGGATGTCAGCATCGAATCCGGCGGCGCCGAGGGAGGCCAGGGCTGGGGCGCCGTAGTGCTCGGCCACCACCGGGTTGGTCACCACCAGGGCTCGGGTGCCGGCCTTGAAGCCCGTCTTGCTGAGCTCAAGGCCAAGCTGGGTGAGTTGGCCAGCTGCGATCAGCACTGAGTAGGGATTGGTCCGCAAGGCCACCTCGATCCTGCGGGGCTCGTCGAGACGCGCGGACATGGCAGCAGGCATGGGGCAGGCCTGTCGAAGAGATCAGCAGGAGGCTACGAGGCGGCCGAGGCCAAACCAACGCGACCGCCTGAAACGGGCGAACCAGTCGTGACCCTGTGATCTCAAATGCCATTCAGCTGGCGTCAGGGATTCTGGCGAATGACTACAGAAGTGGACCCGAACAGCCAAGGCGCATCTGAGCGCAACCACCTTGATGGACTGAACCTGGCAAGGAGCCCACGAGACACACTAGGTTGATGCGCAGTTGGTTTCCCGCATTGCGCCCATAACACGATGGTGATCGCAACAACGCAGGTCTTGATCGACTGATACACCCCATTGGCTGGTTCTGCCCCCACCTGGCTCAAAAGGCCTGCCTGGCGTGGCCATCCTCGGGAGACTGCTCGGATGAGGTTGATTGCGAACCTGGCTCCATGAAGATGTGTCCAGAATCGCCATGTAGACATTGAGAGCCTAGAGGGCTTGACCCAGCCCATACCGAGCCCCTATACTTGGCAGAGGAATGCAATCAAGTATTCAGCCTTTGGCCCGCACTTTCAAGGTTGCATCCTGCCTCACTCTTATCTTTATGTACCACCCCATGGCGCAGCTAGCCAGTCGCTTCCCGGTATTCAGGATCATCGGATCGATGCAACAGAAGGGCATGGCCGCTTTCTATAGCATTTGCTTCGCCGGGACCAGCCTCACCGCCCTGGCTCCGCTCCAGGCTCAGCCAAGCTATCGGCAGCCCAGTGGGATGCGCCCCACGATTTCGGTTCCCGAGTTTAAAAACACCATCACAGGAAATTGGTGGTGGCAAGGGCCCGTGGCCCAAGATTTGGCCCATGGGCTAGCGAATGAACTTGCTGCCTCCGGCGATATCGCCGTCGTCGAGCGTCGTAATATTAGTCAAGTGCTCAGTGAGCAGGAATTAGCGAATCTTGGCATTGTTGCCAAGGGCAGTGCCACTGCGGCCCGCAGCGGCCAGATGAAAGGAGCTCGCTTTATTATTCTTGGAACCCTTAGTTCCTATGACAGCACCACGAATGAGGAGAGCAGTGGCAGCAGTTTTGGCTTCTTGGGTTTCGGCAGTAGAAAAAAGAATATCGTCACCAAAGACTACGTTGCTATTGACATTCGAGTTGTTGACAGCACGACCGGTGAAATCGTTGGCTCCCGCACAGTGGAGGGTCGTGCAAGCAACACCATTGAACAGCGAGGTGGTGGTGGCAGCTTGCTACCCGCTGCTGCAATTCTTGGTGCTTTCGTGCCGATGAGTCAGGCTGGCTATGCAGCCACCGCCGCTGCTGGCACCTTGAACTTCTCCAATGAATCCACAAAGGCAAACCGCACACCCCCGGCGAAGGCGATTCGAGCAGCATTGATCGAGGCCTCTAGCTATGTCAGCTGTCTGTTGGCACCCAAGGGTGATTGCATGGCAGCGTTTGCGGCCAAAGATCAGCAGCGTCGTCAGAACACGCTTGATACCCTCAAGCTGGAATAGCCACTCAGGATGCCCAAGCGGCAGAACGAGGTCAGCAGCAGAGTGGCGGTGGCATTCGGATAGGCGAACGGGGTGAGTGAAAAGTCATGCATGGCCAAATCCAAAGTGACGCTGCATCTTTTGAAGCACACCTGATGCATCTTAGGATTCACCCGTCGCTGGGTTCACAGCGGATCGCCAAAGCAACCTGCGGGTGCAAGGATTGCCCGGCCCGAGCTTATGGACTCCACAACATGATGGCCAACCAGGCCTCAGTGTACAAAACAAGCTATCCTCTCTCTCATTACAGAAGACCATGCACAACGACAGCCCGAAGATAAGGCTTGCAGCGATTTACGCTGACACAAGAGTCGGCAAATCAAGATCCTGATCGACGAGATTGGAGTTGAGTTTTTGACGCTTCCTCCAAGATTGGCGAGCCGTAGGCCATGACCACGAAGCGTTTACCTCTAGAATCCAGGCGATGTTTATTCCGACAACGAAGCTTCTTCTCGCAACAGCACCAACACCGCCTCGCCATAGCGGTCTAGCTTGGCTTGGCCCACGCCGGCGATAGCGCTTAACTCCGCTCGAGACGCGGGACATCGGCTGGCGATTTCCAACAGTGTGCGGTCGTGGAACACCACATACGGGGGCACACCTTGCTCGCGGGCCTGCTCCAGGCGCCAGCGTCGCAGTGCTTCGAAGCGCAGCTGGGCCTCAGGCGGCAGCTCCTGCAGGGGCGTCGCCGCCGCCCGTTCTCCCTGGGAGGGCTGACGTCGCTCGCGGGCGGGTGGCGGCAGCCGCAACTCCAGGCGCGCGTCGCCGCGCAACAGCGGCCGCACCAGAGCATCCGGACCGAATCGCAAGCCGCCGTGGTCGGAGGGGT
>JBIIIX010000209.1:0-5475 GCA_044234415.1 Cyanobium sp. | reverse complement strand
GGCAGAACTCCCCACTCGGTCTATACTGAGGCCGAACCCTGTCCCACCCGTCCAGAATTAACGACTTCAGGGGCCAAACCTGTCTAGTAAAGGGCAACCACCTCACATTGGGAACCCATCGCTGGCTTGATCAACAACCACGCAGCGCAGTCGGGCTCGTGGTCTGATTAGGGTCCAGGCCTGGCTACTGTATTGAGTTCAATGAAGGAGTAGCCCACTGTTCGCCGTGCACTCTGGCAGCCGCGATGTTTGGAGGCCCATGCCTGGGCGCTCAACAATCTGGTCTGCTGGCTGGCAAAGGATTGGCGATTGGCGTGTTTGGCGTTTCTGGCCGCTCCATGGGCGGCGGCTGGCTCTCCGTGGCCTTCACCTGCCGTGAACGGCATCCCCCGGCGGCACGCTCCACTGGGGAGCGCAGACGCTCCAGCCCTGCTGGCGCTTGCGTTGCCACAAGCGCAGCGCCTGTTCGCGGTCGAGCTCCAAGCGGCGCTTCAACAATGGCACCGACTGATCCGGCAATAGCTCGCCGCTGGTGACTTCGAGCAACTGGCTCCAGCGGTTCCAGCGACTGGGGCGGAAGTGCAACACACGGCGCCCATCGCTCAGCCAGCCCTCCCGCGGCGTGCCCGTTGGCCGCCTTCGGCCATCCGTTGGTCTCACGACGCCTCCGGTGCCCAGCCGCAATGGTGCTGCCGATTCGCCGTCCAGCTGCTGCAGCGATGGTTGAGGTGCTCCCCATGGGCGATCAGCCCCTGGTGCAGATGGCAGGCCAGCAGGGGGATGCACTGGGGCGCCGGATGGTGGCGAAAGAAATGGCAGGTGAGGCACACCTCGTGGCTGCGGCTGGCTCGCAACAGCGGCCGCTCCAGCCACGGCCATTCCTCCACCGGCTCCTGGCGGGAGGGCGTGACGCGGGACAAGGGGACAGGGACCATGACCTCTGAACAGGCATACACCCGTACTAGCGCGATTTTGTCCGTTTGTCAGCCCCTTCGCCCCAGGGGGAACTTGTGCCTGGGGCCCGCTCCTCTGGGCCTCGCTGCGTTGGGACGAGATCTCTGGGCCTGCTCCTCTGGGCCTGTGGTCTTGCACTCCCTTGGGCTGGAGCGGGAGAAGGGCGGCGGCGATGCTCCGTGCAGCGTGGAGGCGATGCTCCGTGCAGCGTGGAGGCGTCAAACCGGATTCCTGTCTCCCAGTTGGAGCTGGGCATCAGCCGGTGTTGAGCTATGGCGGCTGCGGCGCCTCGGCCTCCAGCCCGTTCGCCGAGGACCGCGCAGGCCGCGACCAGCCCGACCAGCCCGACCAGCCGGGCGACGATCTCAACAGCGGCAACCCCTTGGAGGCGATCCTTTCGGAGCACCTGCTCGATGATCCCAGCGCCGACGCGTTGCCCGCTCCGCTGGACAACGCCGGGGGGGATGCGGCCCGTGCTGGCCAGGCCAGTCGGGGCAACGGCATGAACCCCTTGCGGAGAAACGCGCCTGCGAGTGCGTCTTGGCGTCATGTGGATGCCAGCCATTCCCGGTTGGGGCTGGATCGCAGCTGGCGACATTTCGATACCCCGCAACGCTTGCCGCACGCCGAGGCCGCCTGCCTAACCTCGCTCCACCGCCGTCCGCACGGGCACCATGTCCCTCGATCAGCTCAAGTCCTTCCTGCGGCTGATGCAGGGCGATCCCAGCTTGCGTGAACAGGTTCTGGCAGCCGCGACCGCCGATGACGTAGCCCAGATCGCCCTCAAACTCGGGTTTGAATTCTCCGGCGATGAGTTATTGCGGGTCTCGGGCCAGAAGTTTGATCGGGTGACGGTGCGTAAGAACGACATCCCTGGTGAATATAACTAACACCGCTGGCTGCTGTTGGCGATCGCGATTGCTGGGCTGACGTGGGTGGGGGCTCTTGCCTGAGCAGGTAAGCCGTTGGCGGTAGGCAGCCCGGGATGCCAACGCCAAACCGATGCTGACGATGGCCGAGCAGAAGGAGCTCGCGAAGCTCCATTCCCAGCAGCAGCGGGAGAGCAAAGCTCTTCAACAGGAGCTGCAGCGCAAGGAGAAGTTCGTGCCGGAGGCGGCAGCACGGCTGGTGCTGCGCTTTGCTGGCCTCCTGCGATTTTTCCGCCTGGAGCGCCATGCCCCAGTCCGCTCCCTCAGATGTCAGTGGCTATGCGCTGCGGCATCAGGACACCGGCTCGGCCTTTACACCACCCGCGCCACGGTGGCGGAGATCCACCGGGTTAACCGCAACCTGCGACGGGCGGGGCAGCGCTCCCGGTTGGTCTCCAGCCAGCACCTGATGCGTCACCTGCAGGACTTCGTGGGCTGATGCCAAAACGGGAGTGGAGCCATGCCTTCCCCCCGACCTACAGCCCCTCGTTCCTGGCCGAGCCCCTGAGACTTCCCCGTAGCACTGCAGAAACTGGAGCGCGCAGGCCGCCGTGCGATTCCTGAACAGGGCCTCCAGCACAGGGTTCAGGTCGAGGCCTCCAGCTTGTTCCACTTCCTTCGGGGGTTGAAGCATGATCGGTGGAACCACCCCGTTCTGGGGTGATTGCGGGTAACGCACCCCGCGGCGGTAACGCCCGTCCGCGATGGCCTTGAGGAAGCTGATCAGTTCATCCGGTGCGGGCTGATCGGCAGCCACAGAATGGGTTTCGAGCATTGGGAGCGGTAAGCCCCGCTCACCAAAGCCATCACTGGCACGCCTGCCAGTGCCTAATCGCACGGACTACTGGCAGCCCTGAGGAGCCTCAGAGCGATGAGCCCGAACACCCACCACCCGATTGAAACGCCCCCTGCTGGATTCGAACCAGCGACCGGCTGCTTAGAAGACTTGCGGTCGATGGCTCGCAAATCCTTGCTATGACTGGGCTTATTGGCGCCGAAATCGCCAGGTGTGAGCAGAAGTGTGAGCAGTTCGCCTGATTCGGTCCCCTGCCGCGCCTTCCTCCGGGCTCCTGGGAGGGGGTGATCGCCGTGAGCGGCATGCCCCAATCTCCCCCTGCGGTCCCGGCCCTCTTCCGGGTGACTCCCGGTAGACTTCCGGTGCAAGCCAGGCTCATCCGGGGCTGGCCATCACCACCCACACTGTCTTCAGCAGCAAAGCCATGCCACGCCTAGAGGTCAGGGTCAGTGAAGATCTGCAGCGCGATCTGGACGCCTTCGCGCGCGAAGACGAAACCACACGCAACGAAATCATTCGTCGCGCCATGGCGCTTTATGCCCATGCCAGGGCTGAGGTCAATCAAGGCGGCGCTGTCATTCTTCAGTCTGCCGAAGGAACGACTCGGCAAATCGTCGCCCTCTAGGGCTCCCCCGACTGCCGCCATGCCCAACGCTGATCCTCTTAATCTCAAGACGGACGATGACCTTTCGGTCCCAGGTGCTGACGGGAAGACATCGAAGTACAAGACTGAAAGGGAAGAGTCAGCCGAGGAGGAAGCACACCGTCAGAAGAAGGAAACAAGAGAGCATTGGTTCCGAATGGGGCTGATTACTACGCTTCTGATTGCCATGGTCTCTATCGTCACTACGGCATCAAGCCAGGAGGATAAGAAGTGGGGTTTTGGCATCATCGGAACCATTGTTGGTTACGCGGTGAGGGGGCCTCTCTGATGCCAGCAGTTCGCCACTTCTCTGAACTCACCAAGGACTTCAGCCCTGAGCGCCGGGAGCGCATCGAGCAGCGCAAAGAGCAGCTGCGGCAGGACATGACCCTGGCAGAACTGCGCAAGGCGTTTTCCCTAACCCAGGACACGCTGGCCAAGAACCTCAACGTCAAGCAGGCCGAGATCTCCAAGATCGAGAACCGGGCCGACATGCTGATGAGCACTCTGCGCAACTTCGTCCTGGCCATGGGTGGTGAGCTGGAGGTCAGGGCTGTGTTCCCCGACCGCGCCATTGAGATCAGCACCTTTTCGTCTCTGGCCGGCAAGCCCGGCAAGGTGCGCACGCCAACAAGAAACAGCTGATGGGTAAGGCCGAGAGCCCACTCTCCTGGTGATCCTGAGCCTGGCGAACGCAGCCGGCTTTGACTCTAAAATCAGCGCTTGACTGTGTTCAACCACTAATGCCCTATGATTATTCTGCCGAGCAAGCTGGAAGCAGCGGCCCGTTTTCAAAACCGATTCTTGTTAGCTTGTCTCTCCTCAGAATTTGATCCAACGGTGGTCTATGCGTGTGCAATGCATTTGCAACTGCTAAACTTATATCGCGGCATGGCGGCCAATGCCCATGATTGTCTTGGCGCTTGCACGACAGGCGCTGATGCTTTGGAACTGGTCGCCCGTCTCAAGCCAAGCCTCTTGTTCATGGTTGATGACCTGCCTGATAGCTCATTGGAGAGCTTGAGCCACCAAGCCAAAAGGATTCATCCTGGCATCAGGACGTGGACGGCCATTTCCAAACCAGACAATTTAAGCCCCAAGACCGTGATACCGATCCTTTGTGCCGATCAGGATCTCATTGAAAATCCTGATGTGTTAGCACTAGCCTCAATGGCCGTTGTCACCAATACAACATATCGAAGTCCAGCTATTCTCCAACACCTCAACACATCCGAGCCGTATGGTCACGACGAAAGCTGCCAGACGTTTCAACTAACCCCGAGAGAACGCCAATTGCTGGAGGCCTATGCCCTTGGGCTCAGCAACCAAGAAACGGCGCAACGTCTAGGCTTGTCCGTGCGAACCGTGCAGACCTACAGTTCCACCCTGCTGCAAAAACTGGGCGTCAACAATCGGCAGAAGGCTTTGCGACGTGCCATCAGCCTTGGCTTCAACGCCGTACTTCGGCGGTTTGACCCTCCTGAATCAGGCAATAAACTATCGCCCTAAGACGATAGACAGCCATTCCGCGCCTGCTTAGCGTGTGTATCAGTTGATACCATCCTCAGCAATGCATGCTTCGTCCTGCCCTGTTCTTGAAGCAGCTCGCGCAAAGTTGCTCGCCTCCGACGTTCCGATCCTGTTGCGAATCGTTGGCTTTATCCGCCTTTCATGCAGGGCGCTAGAAATCGATGCTGGCTATGCGCAAATGTTGCATATCCTTTCGGAACGTGACTCAGAATGGTGGAAAAGCTGTGACATTCGTCCTGATGGATGTTTGATCTGCTGGGATCCTGTTATTCATGAGCTGCTTTTCCCCATTTTGCGGTTGCATCCTGCAATCATGGCCGCCCAGCCACAGCAACAGCTGTCGCGATGCTCCCCACAGGCTGCGCTGTTTGCTTTATCTGGGATCAAAGGTGGGTGATCAAGACGATGGATCGTCAAAGCTCCTTCTCACAACCTGGCACGGGCGAGCAGAAGCCCGCAAAGCCTGGCAGCCCGAAAGCCTGTGGCAGAGAGGCTTGGGGGCTGAAAACTCAGGCTCTGACTTGAACGCCCCCTGCTGGATTCGAACCAGCGACCGGCTGCTTAGAAGGCAGCTGCTCTATCCGGCTGAGCTAAGGGAGCCCGGTGCCGCCATCGGCCGCGGT
>JBIIIX010000208.1:0-5491 GCA_044234415.1 Cyanobium sp. | reverse complement strand
GCATCGCATCGTGGCTCGCGAGCACACCGGCCTGCTGGAGCGGCCGGATCGGGAGCGGCTGGAAACCCAGTTCATCCGCGGGCACTACCGCAGCGATCCCAACTTGCTGTCGGCCACCTCCACCTTGGAGATGGGCATCAACATCGGCGACCTCTCCACCGTGCTGCTCGCCTCGGTGCCGCCGGAGCCGGCGAATTATCTGCAACGCATCGGCCGGGCCGGCCGCCGCGACGGCAACGCCATGGTGGGCACGCTCGTGACGGGAACAGCCCATGACCTCTATTTCTTCTCCGACCCTCGCGAGATGCTGCAGGGGCAGGTGAATCCGCCCGGCTGCTATCTCGATGCGGCAGCCATCCTGCGCCGCCAGCTGCTCGCCTACAGCCTCGATCGCTGGGGCGCGGGCGGCCTCGATCCGCTGGCGCTGCCCCGCAGGCTCAAACCGGTCCTCGATGGCGTGGAGAAGGCCCTCAGCGGCGCCATCCCGCAGGAGTTCCCCTACACCTGGCTGGGGTGGGTGGAGGCCCATCAGGCTGAGTTGCTGGCACGTTTCTGTGGCATGTTCGGGGAGGAGCTGCAGGCCGCCAGTGCCGCTGATCTGCGGGCGTTTCTTCTCACCCCCGCCGATGGCGCCATCGAGGCACCCTTTGCCGCCGAACTGCTCGCCCGCCTGGGCGATCTGGTGGCCGAACGCAAGCGGCTGGGTGCAGAGGCGCGCAAGCTGCGTGAGCGTTTCAACAAGCTCTGCGAGCGACCTGACGACGGTCTCACCCCCGAAGAACGGGAGGCCAAAGACTCCATCCGCCGCGAGCAGTTTGCCTATAACCAACTGCGCAAAGACCTCGACGGCCGGCCCCTGTTGGCGATGCTCACCGACGAGGGCTTCCTGCCGAACTACGCCTTCCCGGAAGCGGGTGTCACGCTCAAATCGGTGCTCTGGCGCAAGCTCACGGGCCCTGCATCGTCGAACAGCCGTGGCGATGGCCGCCGCAGCGAGGAACTGCCACCACTGAGCTACGAGCGCCCTGCGAACGTGGCGATCCGCGAGCTGGTGCCCGAGGGCCAGTTCTATGCCCAGGGGCGCCGCGTCAAGGTCGACCAGGTGGATCCCAACCTCAACAAGCCGGAGCGCTGGCGCTTCTGCCCCGCTTGCTCCTATGCCAGCCGCGAAACCGACGACGATTTCGGCCGCAAGCAATGCCCCCGCTGCGGCAGCAGCGGTTACGCAGACCACGGCCAGGTGAAGGAGATGGCCCGCCTGCGCCAGGTGCAGGCCAGCACGGATGACGCCCGCAGCCGCTTCGGCGACGACAGCGATGAGCGCAATCCGCTGTTCTTCCACCGCGAGCTACTGATCGTGCCCGATCACAGCCGCCGCGAGATCTCCCTGGCCATCGCCGCTGAGGAGTTCCCCTTCGGCGCCGAATACCTGGCCAGCACCACCTTCCGCGAGATCAACTTCGGCGAGCAGGCTGTGGTGGGCGCCAGCCACGCCATCGCTGGCAAAGCCTTGAAGGTGAAGGGCTTTGAGCTCTGCCGCAGCTGCGGCAAGCTGCAGCGCGGCCCCGCCAAGGCCAGCAACCACACCTGGGGCTGCCGGTATCGCGACAAGCCCGATGACGCCCAGCTGCGCCAGCTGCTGTTCATGTACCGGGAGTTCAACTCCGAAGCACTGCGCTTTCTGCTGCCTGGTATCAGCTTCTGGGATGAGGCTGGCCAGCCCTCCTTCGTCGGTGCCCTGCACCTGGGCCTGCGTCAGCGTTTCGGCGGCAAGGTGGATCACCTTCAGTCCGCCCTCGGTGAGGAACCCCAAAGCGGTAGCCAACAGCGCAAGAGCTTCCTTTATCTCTTCGATTCGGTACCGGGGGGCACTGGCTACGTGCGCCAGCTGATCGAGGCGGGCGGCAAGGATCTACACGCGGTGTTCGAGCAGTCCTTGCAGCATCTACAGGCCTGCCCCTGCAGCGACGGCTGCTACCGCTGCATCTTCATGTATCGGCAGCGCTTCGATCGCCAGCGCACCAGCAAACGGCGCGCCATCGAACAACTACAAACGATCCTGAACCGCTGGGGGGAGCTGCAGCCCTCAGAGCGCAGCCTCTCGGAGGTGGTGATCAACACCCGCGCCGAAAGCGAACTGGAGCTGCGCTTCATCGACAAGCTGCGCGAAGGCAAAGGCAAGCCAGCGGGGGTCAGCGTCACCCTGCGCGACGACTTCATCAAGGGCAACAAGGGCTATCTGCTCACGTTCAACAGCGGCTCCAGCGTGGTGAGTTGGAAGCTGGAGCAGCAGGTGCCCATCGGCGAAGCGGAGGGTGTTTGCGCCTTTTCCCGTGCCGACTTCCTGCTCACGCCAACGGCCGGCGGCAAACCGATCGCCGTCTACACCGATGGCTGGGAATACCACCGCGGCCGCTTGGCGACCGATACCGAACAACGCATGGCCCTGCAGCGCAGTGGTCGCTACCTCTTCTGGGGCCTCAGCTGGGATGACGTGGTGGAAGCACCGCCGACAGCCCAGGCGCCGCTCGAACCCAATGGCCTGGCGATGGGGGTCATGAGCGCTTTCGCCAACAAGCCCGAAACCTTCACCGAGCGCTGGTGGCCACCGGCGCTGCTCAATGATCTGCCAACACCGCCGCCGCTGATGCCGCGTCAGGCCCAGCTGGCCAGCAGCCTGGAGCTCCTGATGGCCTACCTGGCCAATCCTTCCGAGGCGTTGTGGCAGGGAATGGCCCAGCAGTTCTGCCTGGCCCAAGCCTCCCCACTCGCGGTGGATTCACCGGAACTCACCGCCGCTGCTGATGCGATCCAGCTCAGCACCCACGTGCGGGAGTGGCAGGGCCCAGGGCCATCGCGGCGGGTCGGTCAGCACCTCAGGCCCGCCCCTGGGCTGCAGATCCTCAACCTTGTCGACATGGGCCTGCATGAGCGCCGCCATGCTTTCGCCAGCTTCCGGGCCATCCATTTCGAGCTGGACTCGAACGCCAGCGAGCAACAGCAACAGGCCGCCTGGCGGGAGTGGTTGCGCCAGGGCAATCTCTTCCAGTTCCTCCCCCATCTGCTGCTCTCCACCCCGGGCTGGGGTGGCAGCGAGCAACCCGCCGTCGTGGACCCACCCAGGGTGTGGGTGGCGGCCGATCCAGCCAAGGCAGCCCCGGAAGGCCCAGGTGCCCCAGAAACCGAAGCGGCTGAATGGCAACGGGCCTGGCAGGACCTGGGCCGCTTTGCGCCGGCCGATCAGCAGCCGCTGCTTCAGGCAGTTGAGGCAGCCTGGCAAGCCACCGATCTGCTCCTGCCTGAGCAGGCCTTTGAACTGGAGGGTCCCCGTGGCGACGTGCTGGCCCAGGCCGAGCTCGCCTGGCCAGAGCACCGTCTGGCGGTGGTGAGCGACCCCATCGATGCGACAGCCTTCACGGCCGCGGGCTGGCGCTGCTGGTCGGTGGAGGATCCTCCTGCCGCCACAGCTACCGCCCTGAGGGAGGCCCTTTCACCCTCCTGATCCACGTCCAAACCGATTCAGCCACCACCTGACCCGCCATCCATCACCGCCCCGCCCCGCACCTCACATGAGCGAGCCCCGCCTCACCGTTGCCCTCTCCAACGACTTCTTCAAGGCGTTCGGGCGGTTGCCGGAGAAATCGCGCGGCAAGGTGGCCACCTTTATCTCCAAGTTCCGTGCCAACCCCCGCAGCTCGGGGCTGAACTACGAGCGCATCGAAGGAGGCAAGGATCCCTTCATCCGTTCAATCCGGGTGGATCAGGACATCCGCTGCATCGTGCGCGCCCCCGATGAAGGCGATACCTACGTGCTGCTCTGGATCGACAAGCACGACGATGCCTACCAGTGGGCAAGGCGCCGCACCTGCCATGTGAACCGCGTCTCCGGTGCCCTGCAGGTGGTGGATGTGGAAGCCGCGGAACTTGCTGTGGGTGATGCGATCGCGGCAGCTGTCAGCGAGGCGCTGGCCCGTCAAACCCCAGCAGCCCCGCAGCCGCCATTGTCCTCGGCTGCGGCTCCAACCGTTTCAGCGCAGGCAACAGCTCAAGTCGGATCACTGTTTGCCCATTGCGGCGACGACCAGCTGATGCTGCTCGGCGTCCCCGAAGCCCTGCTTCCCGCCGTACGCGCCGTCACCAGTGAGGAGACCCTGAGCCGCCTGATCGAATGGGTGCCTCAGGACTGCGTCGATGGACTGATCCTGCTGGCTGATGGCAAGCCGATTGAGGTGGTGATCGAGGAGCTGGAGCGGCAGCGGCCTTCCGCCATCGATCCCAGCGATGTGGCGGCGGCCCTGGAAACAGCGGAGAGCAAGGCCGAGTTCCTGGTGATCACCGACGACGACGTGCTCGAAGCGATGCTCTCGGCACCGCTGGAGCGCTGGCGGGTCTTTCTCCACCCCAGCCAGCGTCGGCTGGTTGAGCGCCAGTGGGGTGGCGCGGTGCGGGTGCTGGGTGGCGCCGGCACCGGCAAGACCGTGGTGGCCATGCACCGGGCCCGCTGGCTCGCCAACGAGCTGATCAAAACCAGCGCGCCCGGTCGGGTGCTGTTCACCACCTTCACCCGCAACCTGGCCACCGACATCCGCGCCAACCTCACCAAGATCTGCAGCCCCGAGGAACTGCAGCGGATCGAGGTGATTCACCTCGATGGCTGGGTGATGAATTTCCTCAAGGGTCAGGGCCTGCAGGTGCGCGTGTTCAACGACGAGGCGCGTGACAGCTGCTGGAGCCTGGCCATGGATGTGGCCGACACCTCGCTGGGTCTTGATGAGCGCTTCTACCGCGAGGAGTGGAAAGACGTGGTGCTCGCCCAGGCCTGCCGCAGCCGCGACGAGTATTTGATGGCCCGCCGTGTTGGACGCGGCACCCGCCTCAGCCGCCCGCAGCGTGCCCAGATCTGGCCGGTGTTTGATGCGGTGCGGGCCGAATTCCGGCAGCGGGGGCTGTGGGAGCCCGAAGAGGCCAAGCAGATCGCCGCCGACCTGATCCATAAGGCAGCTGGATCTCCGCACTATGCCGCCGTGGTGGTGGATGAAGCCCAGGATCTCGACGCGGCCACCTTCTCGTTGCTGCGGGCCCTTGTCGGCGAGCCCCGCGCCAACGATCTGTTCATTGTTGGCGATCCTCACCAGCGCATCTATGGCAAGCCGGTGGTGCTCAGCCGCTGCGACATCGACATCCGCGGCCGCGCCCGCAAGCTGCGCATCAACTACCGCACCACGGAGGAAACTCGCGCCTGGGCTACCGCCGTGCTGCACGGGCTCGATTTCGATGATCTCGATGCGGGCAGTGATCCCGCCAGCGACTACCGCTCCCTGCTCCATGGCGATGCCCCCCTCGTGCAGGGCTTCGAGGATCCGGGAGAAGAGCAGCGTTTCCTGGTCAGCACCCTGCGTCAGCTGCGCGACGAGCAGCAGTCGCTTGCATCCACCTGCGTGGCCGCGCGCACCAACAAGGCGGTGGAGAAGCTCAATGGGCTGCTTCAAGG
>JBIIIX010000207.1:0-5534 GCA_044234415.1 Cyanobium sp. | reverse complement strand
CACAGCCAGGCCCTGCGGCGTCTGGAGCTGTTGCTGCATCACAGCGGCGGCATCTACTTCTGCAACGACCACAAAACCCAGCTGCGGTTGTCCACCCCCAATGCCCGGATTCGCGCCAAGCAGCTGGTGATGCTGCGCTTCTGCTGCCAGGGCTAGTGCATTGCCTTCATCCGCGAGGGCCTGCAGCGCGACCCGATCGAGCACACCCGCTTCTCCAAGCCCCTGGCCGGCGAGCACTGGTGGCACCACCCCGACGCCCCGCATGTGCTGGAACCTGTCAGCCCCAGTAACACCCACCCCTATCCGGTGGAGCTTGACCTACCCCCCTGGATCGAGGAGCGCGACATCGATCAGGGCAACTGGCAGTTCGGCTTCGGGGCCGGCATCCGCATCGAAAGCCCTCAGGCCCTGCGGGATGAGCACCGCCAGAAGCTCCAGAGTGCGCTGGAGGTGTACCAGGCCGCCTGAAGCGCCTCGAAGCTCAGTTGAGCGAGCGGGCTCGGCGCTGCTTGCGGGAGGCCTGCTCGATGGTCTTGAGCTCCTCGGCCTCCTGCTGCAGCTCACCGGAGAGGGCATCTAGGTCGTCGGCGGCATCGCGCAGCTGGCTGCTCAGCTTGAGGCCCTGCTCAATCGAGGCGCTGTAGGCCGCAGCCGCTTGATCGATCTCGGCGAACAGCTCCTTGTAGTCCTCCGGTGGGTTGCGCTCCCACTCGGCCATGGCTGCCCCTGCCTGCTGGAACACCTCCAAGGCGGAGCGCCAGCTGGCCTTCAGGCGGAAATCGAGATGGCGCAGATCCAGGTTGACTCGCCTGAGCTCCTTGGTGCTGGAGACCTTTGCCAGGGCCAAGACCTGGCGTTTAAGCTCAACCAGCGACGGTTCCTTCAGTCGCGCGGAGCTGGCCTTAGCAGGCGCTTTTACTGATGTCTTGGCCGCTGCCTTGGCTTTGGCGACTGGCTTGGCCCCTTTCGCTGGCGGGGAGGACTTGCGGGGTATGGTGCTCACTCAGCCAGGCCGAGCTCGAGCTGCTTATCGCTGCGCAGTTGCTCCAGCTCCCGCCGCAGGGCCTGGCTGGTCTGCCGTTCAATCCTGAGGGCTTCTCTCAGCTCATCACGCTGGCGCCGGTAGCGGTTGGTGTGGGCGACACGACCACCGAGGATTTGGTTGTTTTTGGCCAGTTGCTTACGGCGCTCCTCCGCAGCTTCGAAAGCGCGCTGCAGCGCGTCAAGCTTTTTTCGCAAATGGCTTTCAGCCTTGGATTGCTGCTGCTCCGTTCGCAGAGCCTCGTTCTCAGCTTGTAGGGATTCGATCCGCGACTCAAGTCGCAGGATCTTGACATCCCTCCCTTTGAGGATGTCTTTGAGCTTGCTGATGAGGGCCCGTAACCCTCCCTCTTTCTGCCGGTGCTCGAGGGCCTGTTCTTCACATTGGCGGGCATAATCACGCAACAGCCCTGTTCGCCGCTGCAGCACCTTGGCGGTGCACTCATATTTGATGATCGCGATGACCCGGTTGCGCTCCAGATCATCGAGTTCCCGAACAGCTTCTAGCTGCCACAGTTCGTCGTAGTTGGTGCACTCATGCCGCAGCTCCTGGGTGGTGACGTGCTCGCGTGCCCCCAGTCGCTCGAGATTGGTGAGCTGCACCCGGTCGTGCCAGTAAGCGAAGAGGGCTTTTTGGTCTGCACCGCCGAGCATTCCGGTACTCCCCCAACCAGCAGCAAATCGCCACCCGATTCTAAGATGCTCCATCGCTGCAGGCCTCAGCGCAGGGGAGCCGGGCCTGCGGTCCGGCGGCTCTCCAGCCGCAGGATGCGTTTGGCATGCGGGTTGGTCTCGGCAGTCCAAAGCACGGGCGGCTCTGGCTCCTCCAGCGCTGGCTCCGCCGCCTTCAGCCTTGGGGAGGGTGCGTCCATGCTGGCGACGACCAGCATCACCACAAGCAGCTCAGCAGCGAGGAGCAGGTCGATCTGGGGCATGGCGAGAAGGGGGCAGGCGTCAGTGAGCACAGCCTCAGCCCCATGGCCCGCTCTTGGATCAATTCTCCTGCGAAAGAGCAGAGGCCGCAGGCCGGGAGCCACGCTGGGCCTCTCACGGCGCAGCAATTGGCGGAGGCTGTTGCCCTCTGCCTGCAGGAGGGTCTCTCCTGCAATGACGTTGCCCAGCGCCTTGGCCTGCCCTCCAGCAGCCCGGCCCGCTGGGTACGTCAGTCCCGCATCGACCGCGGCCAGGCCCCCCCCCCGGGACCAGGGCCTGCTGAGCACTGAGGAGCGCTCCGAGCTCAACCGGCTCCGCCAAGAGAACCGGGAGCTCCGGAGGGAGAACGATTTTTTCAGGCTGGCGGCAGCGCACTTTGCGAAAGAGAGGTGTCGCCGAAAGGTTTTGCCTGATCGAGGAGCTGACCGAGCAGCACTCGGTCTCCTGGCTGTGCCGGCAGCTGGGCGTGGCCCGCAGTGGTTTCTACGCCTGGTGGCAGCGGCAGGTGGCGCCGGGAAAGCGTGCGGCCGAGACCGCTGCGATCACCGCTGCGTTCACCGCTGAGATCAAGGCGGTGTTCCAAGAACATCGCGGCTTCTACGGATCCCCACGGGGGCGCGCTGGATTTTGGCTTGCGAACACTGAGCCGGGATGATCTCGCTGGAGAAACGATTTAACGCATGCTGCAGCTTGAATGGGAACGCCTGAGACGTTAGGAAAGACAATTTGACATCTACCGGTATAAGACTCTGTTGCATTGCTGGCATTTATTCACGAGATTCCTTTGTGTTTCTAGCAATGGCTGCGTTCTAGATCAAGTATTGCTGGCCACAGCGACTTGCCGGCTGAGGATCCACCCACAAGAACCTGCCACATCTGTCGCCTATTCCTGCGGCTCTGTGCGCAAGGGTACGGAAGCCTGTTCTCCGATCTGAAGCTCCAAGATGATCAGTCACTGAAACCATATGCTCTGTATTTCTGCTAACATGGCGAGGCAGACGCGGATACAACCGTGCAGCTCATAAGCCATAGAGTTGTTTGGCAGTTTCAAGTCAAGCCGAACGTTTTTTGATCGAGCTTGTCGATGGTCACCATGCGTCCAACGTTTCTTCTGAACGCCAGCATTGCCGCAGCTGCTGTGCAGCTTTTGCTGTCAGCACCGACCTCAGCGGCCAGCTTCAGTGCGTTCAGCTTTGTGACAAACCGTACAGCAACACCGCCATCATCAGGAGCACTCCGGAATGATCCAACCCCCGATATCCGCCTCGATTCCATCTTGGCTGCAGATGGCACTCTTTATTCTTCTTTTGAGGTAGTCAATGCCGCCAATATCCTGCAGAATGATACCTATACTGCGACGAACGGCGGCACCTACGGAATCCTCAACTCTGGTCGCGGGGGCAACACAGTCGTTGATCCACTCGTTGGGGAGGGTCCCTCGAAACCTGTTGAGACAGCCGCCGATATCGTTGGCAGCCTCGGCAACCTTAACCTCAACAGTCTTGTCGTGACGCGTGAATCTGCCCCGAAGGCAAGTTTTGAGGTTTCGTTCGCACGTGCAATCAACAAGGTCTTCTTCTGGGAAAGGGGGGGCAGCGCAGGTAGCGCCACTTACGGCGATAGCGATCTCCTGGTTGAAGCCCTTGACGACTTCGGCAACGTTACCGCTTCATATAAGATCCTGCGCCAGAACTACACGCCTGCAAATTACAACATTAGCACAGTCGTCAGTCCAATTCTCAGCAATGGTCCATTTAATATCGGTTCGATTGGCTTGAGCCTGGATGGCGGGGCAACGCGCACACTGCGCCTGCCCAGCTCCGACAATGACAAAGGCCCGATCGGCGGAACCCCGCCGTATTACGGCGACAATGGGCCTGACTTCAAGCTTGTCGCAGCCGTTGCCACTCCAGGGCCACTGCCAATCCTTGCTGGAGTGACATCGCTGGCCTGGAGCCGCCGGTTGCGCAGACGCCTTCGCGCTGGTCAACACGCGCATCATCCCCAGAGCCATGGTGTTGAAGCCATGGTGTGAGATCGGCTGACCTGCCTCCCCTTTGCCATGGCTGCCTGGCAGAGGGGAGGCTGCAACTTGGCACCGAATCATGCCGGCCCCCATTGCCGTTCATGCCGTCCAGCCGGCCACGCCTGGATCCCAGCCCCATGGCGATCCAGCCATCTCCAGCCCTGTTTCAACTCCTCGTGGACCGCCCGCAGCCCTGGGCTCAGAACGTGTTCCATGGCCAGGCTGCATCGGCCCATCCACACCCCCGTCACCACCTGGATGGCCAGGGCTGTGAGGCCCAGCGGCTCGAAGGTCTCCTCAAAGCTGCGGATCGGGGCTGCACTCTGTGCCCGCCGCGCCCTGGGCAGTCCCAATGGCACCGCCATCGAGGGCGAGTGGGAGCCGGTGTTCGCCGCGATCGAGGCCTGCCACCATGCGGTGCATGCCATGGGCTGCCCCCGCGTCTACTCCACCGTGAAAATCAACACCCGCACTGACAAGGAGCAGACGCTGGAGGACAAGGTGGCCAGCGTCCAGGCGCTGCTGTGACGCAAGGCCTGCCTGACCAGGCCGACGAGGTTCTCGCCTTCTGGTTTGTCGAAACCCGGCCGCGCCAGTGGTTCGTCAAGGACGCTGCCTTCGACGCGTTGGTGCGGGAACGCTTCCTCGGGCTCACCCGCCAGGCCCTCGCCGGTGACCTCGACGCCTGGAGCGCTGCGGCGACCGGGGGGCTGGCACTGGTGCTGCTTCTCGATCAGTTCCC
This sequence comes from Cyanobium sp., assembly GCA_044234415.1. Taxonomy (GTDB): domain Bacteria; phylum Cyanobacteriota; class Cyanobacteriia; order PCC-6307; family Cyanobiaceae; genus Cyanobium. Next base: position 792 of record JBIIIX010000207.1, on the reverse strand, counting down.
CCGCCAGATCTGGCGTGACACGGCCATGGCCTTTGCGGGCGATCCCCAGGCTCTGGCTGAGAGCCTGCAGGCGGTGGAGCGGGGCTGGCTGGAGGCGGAGCCCGAGCAGGCGCGGCGGCAGTTCTGGCTGATGCCGCTGATGCACAGCGAAGACCTGGCGGTGCAGGAGGCAGCCCTGCCGCTGTTCGAGCGCTTCTGCGATCCCCGCACCGCCGATTTCGCCCGCCGGCACCGGGATGTGATCGCCCGCTTCGGCCGCTTTCCCCACCGCAACGCGCTCCTGGGGCGGGTGTCGAGCGCTGAGGAGCTGGCCTTTCTGCAGACGCCGGGCTCCCGCTTCTGAAGCGGCTCAGCGCTCAGCCGGGGCGGGAGTGTCAGGCGGCAGCCACTGGGGCTCCCCCCCTGTGTCACCAAAGAAGTCCACTCGGGTTGCGCCACGGTGGTCTGATCGCGCTCCGTGAGCGCTGATTCCAGCTCGCTCTGGGGACTCTGCAAACAACGGGGAATCACTAGCCTCAGCAAGGTGCCAGTCCCAAAACAGGTGAACGCGCTGCTCAGCCATCCCGATGGACCGCCCCCGCCCAGCGCCCTGCCGATCAGGGCCGGCAAGACCACCAAGGCCAGCAAGGCCAGCAAGACCAGCAAGGGTGGGCAACCAGCGTCAAGGCCAGCGGCAAGGCCGGCGCCTCAGAACCGCAGGCCCTGGAGCAGCGCCTCGATCGGCTGGAGCGGCTGGCGCTGCTGATCGCCGAGCAAATGGGCGTGTCCCCCGGCGCCATCACCCAACTGGCG
>JBIIIX010000206.1:0-5554 GCA_044234415.1 Cyanobium sp. | reverse complement strand
CGCCGCTTCGTTGAGCAGGTTGGCTAGGTCGGCTCCGGTGAAACCAGGGGTGCGGCGGGCCACCTTGTCGAGGTCTACATCCTTGCAGAGGGTTTTGCCGCGGGCGTGAACGCCGAGGATTTGGAGGCGGCCGCTGTAATCGGGGCGATCCACCACCACCTGGCGGTCGAAGCGACCCGGACGCAACAACGCCTGATCGAGAACGTCAGGACGGTTGGTAGCCGCCACGATGATGATGCCGGTGTTGCCCTCGAAGCCGTCCATTTCGGTGAGCAGCTGATTGAGGGTTTGCTCGCGCTCGTCATTGCCGCCGCCGAGGCCGGCGCCGCGCTGCCGACCCACCGCATCGATTTCATCGATGAACACGATGCAAGGGGAGTTTTTCTTGGCTTGCTCAAACAAGTCGCGCACGCGGCTGGCGCCGACGCCCACAAACATTTCCACGAATTCGGAGCCGGAGATCGAGAAGAACGGCACGCCTGCCTCACCCGCTACGGCCTTGGCCAGAAGGGTTTTGCCGGTGCCCGGGGGGCCAACCAGCAACACGCCCTTGGGGATCTTGGCCCCCACCGCCGTAAAGCGATCGGGGTTCTTGAGGAAGTCCACCACCTCGGTGAGTTCCAGCTTGGCGCCTTCGATGCCGGCCACATCTCCGAAGGTGACCTGGGTTTGAGGCTCCATCTGCACCCGGGCCTTGCTCTTGCCGAAGTTCATGGCGGGGTTGCCGCCGCCGCCTTGGGCACGCCGCAGCAGGAAGAACAGGCCTCCGAGGAGCAGCAGCGGCACGATCAGGCTGCCGACGGCCTGTTGCCAGGGCGGCGCTTCGCGGCTCGGCTGCACGGCGATGTCGACGTTGTGATCGGTGAGCAGCTTCAGTAGGTCCTTGTCTGGGGCGAGGTTCACCACGGCGCGACGACCATCGTTCTGAATCACCTGGGCGGTGCCGCGGTCAGGGGAGATCTGCACCCGCGACACGTCATTGGCTTGCACGGCCTCGATGAAGTCGCTGTAGCGGAGGACGCGAGGCGCGTTGCCGGGGTTGGGGCGATCGAGGAACGCCGTGCCGACGGCGATCATCACGATCACCAGCAGGACGTAGAGCCCCGCGTTGCGCCAGCGCTTCTTCAAGACCGGACTCCTGAGGATGAGGTAAAGGAATGTTACCCGGCCCGGGCGGCCCTTGGGACGCCCAAGACGGAGGAAGGCCAGATGCGGATCAGCTGGCGGCCCGCAGCACCTCGACGACGCTGCGGAAGGCGAACCACTCCGGAATCTCCTCGCCGCCCCGCAGCATCGCCCGGAACTGGGTGCCGCTGAGGGTGCGCACATGCAGGCCGCGGGCCTTGGCGTGTTCCGCCGTGACATAGCCCTCTTCCTCGGTGTAAACGAGGTTCAGGGAGGGCACGGTTTCCATGCCCAGCTCGGTGGCGTGGTCGCGGGCGAAGTCCTGGGCCTCGTAGGGGCCGTAAAAGTCGTCGCCGCTGAGGCTGGATTTGCAGCCCGCCATATCGCGGCCAATGATGAAGTGGGTGCAGCCGTAGTTCTTGCGGATGATCATGTGCTGCAGCGCCTCTCGGGGCCCGGCCATGTGCATCGAGTAAGGCAGGTAGGCCCAGCGAATGCGCGGGTTGGCCACCTCCTCCGCCAGGCGCTCATAGGTTTGGAAGCGCACCGCTCCGGCGATGTCATCGTCCTGGGTGGGGCCGCAGGTGGGATGCACCAGCACCACCGCCCCCTGGCTCACATTGGTGGCGTGCAGAGCACGGGTGAAGAGCTCGTAGTGGGCGCGGTGAATGGGGTTGCGGCACTGGAAGGCCACAACGTCCTCCCCCAGGGGCAGGGTGGAGCGCACCTCGGCGGGGGTGCGGCAGGGGAACACGCGCTGGGGCAGGGCCAGGCCCTCCAGCTTGCCGCCAAGGTAGAAGCGGCCGCGCTCGCCGGCGATCATCCGCACCGCCGGATGCTCAAGGGACGTGGTGCCGTAGCAGCCCTTGGCCTCGCGCACCTTGTCCGGCTCCCAACGGCTTTCCACCGTGAGCAAGGCCAGCTCCTGACCCTGATAAGTGAGCAGCAAGCGTTCGCCGACGGCGATGCTGGCGTCGTCGGTGTCGAACACGATCGGTAGGCCGAACAGCAGGCCGCTGCTGGTGCGGAACCCCGTGACGACCGCCTCATAGTCCTCGCGGTGCATGAAGCCGCGCAAGGGCGAGAAGGCGCCCACCACCAGCAGCTCCACATCGCAGGCATTGCGATCGCTGCACTCCACCCGCCGATCGGCCGAGGCGAGGCGCTGCGAGCGTTGCTCCGCCGGCACCATCAGATCCACCAGGCTGCCTCCATGGGGCGGGATCAAGGCCGGAGCGGAGGGCTGGGCGATGGACATCGGGAGTCGCACGCGGCGCGGGAAGGAGCCAATTCTCCCAGAGCGATGGCTCCGCGCCGATGGATCCGCGCAGTTGCCGGGCTTGCGCTGGCCTGATCAGCTGTGGCGCTGGGGCCGTGCCACAAGCGCCTGCGACAGCCGCGAATCAACGGCCCCAGCGCAATCCCAGCCCGATCGCAGCCCGATCTGGACCCACAAAAAAAGGGCCCCTTGGGGGCCCTGGAAAGGCGCGCGCCGTTGCCCAGCGCAGATCAGGCTTGCTCGAGGCGGCCGTAGAGCTCGCCGGTGATCTTCACGTCGACAGCCGGCTTGGTGCCCATGTCGGTGTCGGAGGGTTGGATCGCTGTGAAAACGCCAGCGAATTCACCGGTAGCGGCATCCACCTTGGTGATCGAAAGCTGCAGGTTGCCGGTGCCGTCCACGTAGCGCTTGATCGTTTCGCCGGAGAACTCATCACCGGCGGGCACCAAGCCCACGGCGCTGCTGTAGCCGGTGGTCAGACCACGGCCCTTGGGATCGAGGAAGTTGCTGGTCCGATAGCTGGGGGCGCGGAAGCTGCCGCTGAAGTCTGTGCTGGTGGAGAAGGAGGAGCCACTGGAATCGGCCACCAGCTCCTTGCTGGAGAAGGTGAATGGCACTTCCTCACCACCGGGAAGCAGCACGGTGATCGGCTGGAAGTCGATGCCGCCCAGCTCCGTGAAGGTGAGCTTGTCGCCGTCAACCTTGAGGTCGCCGTACACCTGATCCAGGCTGGAGGTGAAACGGGTGAGGATCTTGCCCTTCACGAACTGGGCTTCCTGGCGCTTGTTGGCCGGTTCTCCCTTCACGAACACCTCCGAGGGGTGGAGGCAGATCTCCCGCAGTTGATAGCTGGCGGAGGGGTCGAGGGAGATCGTGCCGCGGGCCGAGTCAGGCAGGGTGGGGCAGCTGTTCGCCAGACCGGTGTTGTGGATGTCCTCGTAGGTGAGATTGGCGCGGTCGACCGCCTTGGCTCCGCCGCTGCATGCGGTGACCAGGGTCAAGCACAACGCCAGCACGACGGCCAGCAGGGGACGAAAACGCATGGGGAGAAGCCGCAGGAACGGACAAGGAACTGGGCTGGCCGGGATCCTACCGGTGCAAATCGCCCATTCCTGATAGGTTTCCGCCGGTCTCAACAACCTGTATGGGAGAAGGTCCATGGGCTGGCAGCGGCTTCCCGGAGCCAACCAGCAGCTCCGCCTCGGGCTCTTACCCCTGGGGAGATGTGGCCTCCGCAGACCCCCTGATCACCGCCCTGCTGGAGCGGGCGGAGCAGCTGCAAGGCGACACCGCTGGGTTGCTGGCCCTGTTGCGTTCGATCGAGGCCGCCCATCGCGCCATCCAGGAGGGGCCCTTTCGCAGCAGCCTGCCGGAGGACCGCAACCGCCTGTTTGAACTGCTGGCCAACATGGAGCGCAGTGGCGGCTGGCCTTACATCCCCCGGTTGCAGCTGCGCACTTTCCTGGATCTGCTGCAGCCGGAAGGCCCTGAGGATCCGGGGCCCGATCCAGCAGCGGTGGAATCCGCCGTGGACCCAGGCGGCGACCAGTTAGCCGCCTGAAACCAGGGGCCGGCGGAGCGCCGCATCACTCCTCGTCGAAGGGCTCCTGGTCGACCAGGTGCACGTAGGGCTTGATGAGGTCGGGGCGATGGATGGCCAGGGCCCGCAGCAGATGCCAGTCGCTGAGGCCAGCGAAGGGAGTCGGATAGTCGTCCTCCTCCAGCCGCTGGGCCAGTGCGGCCACGGCCGCTTCGGTAAAGGAGTCGAGTGCCTCTGGCGTGATCGCCGGGGCCTCGGACAGGGTGGGCTCGGACACGGGAACCGGGCTGTCAGCCCGTCATAATGCCTGCTGACCGGGGAATTAGCTCAGCTGGTAGAGCGCTGCGATCGCACCGCAGAGGTCAGGGGTTCGAGTCCCCTATTCTCCATGCCCCATCCCCAGCCCCTGGCACAGCTGTGATCGCGGCTGGGTTGCGGCTGCCACTAGCACCCATCCCCGCACTCCTGGAGATCTCCACATCCCCATCCAGGTCGGGCCCTGCTGGGGCGCGAGGGGCACCGGATTGCGCCCGTTGCGATCGGATCAATGCCATGGCGCTGGGGAACCCGTTCGAGCAGCGGCCAAGAATCTGCGCCAGGGGCTGGCGGCCGGGAGGGCACCGCATTCGACCTGGCCGGCGAACGCGTGGCGAGGGCGTGCCGTGGAGCCTCAGGGCGCTGTGGGCCCCTCCCCGCGGTGGCAGGTTGAGCTGGCGGATGGGGTGGCCGAAACCCCGGTCTTCCCTGCAGGCGATCGCTTCGCAATCGCGGTCACTGGCCTGAGGGACAGCGTCACCAAAATCGAGGCCTGAACGCAGGCCTGCCAGCTGGAAAAAGCTGGGCCTTTTGAGGTTGGATCGCCGCCGAGTTGGGTTCGGTTGATCGCTGCGATCCGCTCAGATCCACCGCGGTAGAGGAGGTCTGCCTTGTTCAGCAAGCCCTGGATCCTCCGCAGGCCTGGCTGAAGACCCCCCCAGCCTCGCTGGGCCTCAGCCGGCGTTGATCGTCCGCCCGAAGCTGCCGCTTGCTCTGACAGGGTTCCTCGCCAATGCGGGAGATGACCTCCCTCCCAGGGGGGGCGGTGTGCTCAGGCGTTTCCCCAAGGAACGCAAGAAAGCGCTCTGGCGCATCCTCGACGCCAAGATGGCGGGTGACGGCATGCTTGGCGCCGAGAACTGGCAGCCGAGAACTGGTTGCGGACGACTTGTTGCCGAGAGCTGGTTGCCGAGAACTGGCAGCCGAGAACTGGTTGCGGACGACTTGTTGCCGAGAGCTGGTTGCCGAGAACTGGTTGCCGAAGACTTGCCTCTGAAAACATCCCTCTGAAAACGTCCCTCTGAAAACGTCCCTCTGAAAACGTGTCGCTGAAAATGTTCCGCTGAAAACGTTCCGCAAGATAAATGCTAGAGGCAAAGCAACTCTATGCTGCTTATAGCATCTTCCAATGGTTTGCTTCTCGCGATGCTTGACGCAAGAGAGAGGGCGTAGAACAGCGTGCTGGCATGATGATTCACAAGGCATTGCGCCGATGCTAGAGAACTGCTAATCCTGAGGGTGCATCATGCCAGCAAGTGCTGTTGTGCTGCTCGAAAGGTTCAGGCAGGGCAGCA
>JBIIIX010000205.1:0-5559 GCA_044234415.1 Cyanobium sp. | reverse complement strand
CGATCAGGGGCGTCCCTGGCCGGCTGGCTGGGCCTGGGCCTGGAAGGTGGGCAGCGCCTCGAAGCTGACGAACTGCTGCTCCAGCTTCCATTGCGCCCGAGCCCGCTCGTTGGCCGCGAGGTAGGTGGAGCAGCCTGGCGAGAGGCTGGCCGCGGCCGGGCTGTCGCCGCGGCAGCCCGGCCGCAGGCGGCTGTACTGCGGCGATTCCCATAGGCTTTGGCCCGGCAGGAAGCTGTATTCCAAACTATTGCGCGCCAGCCGCTTGAGATCGCGGTAGCTCTGGTTATAGCGCCGCAGGGCCAGCCAGTATTCATTGCTCAAATCGATGCGGGAAATGCCCTCATCGTCGGAGGCCAGCGCCAGCGGCACGCCGGCCCGTTGATAGTCGAGAAAGGGATGATCCTGGTTGGCAACATTGAGAATCACCTCGTTGCTGGTGAGGCAGATCTCCACCAGCACGCCACGGCGGCGCATCAGCTCCAGAAGCTGAAACGGCTGCTCCTCGTACATCACCGCCACGCCATGGCCGATGCGATTGGCCTGGCCGATCTCCAGCGCCTGGCGGATGTGATAACGCAAGCGTTCCGGGGGCACCAGGCCGAGGGTGAGCTCGCCGGCGTGCAGGGCCACCTTCACCTCAGGATGCACAGATTTGAGATACTGCAGCATGCGCATCTGCAGCGTGTAGTCGCGCAGGGCGATCGGATTGTCTTCGGGGGCGACGAGATTGATACCAACCACCTGGTTGCTGGCTTTGGCCAGCTCAAAGGCATAGACGAACTGGGCGAACACCTCCTCGGGAGGCCGGCTGCGGGTGGTCTGCTGCAGGTAGCGCACCGTTACACCGCAGCCCGGCTGGGCCTGGGGGGTGCCACAGGCCATGGTGGTAGAGGCTTCGCGGCGAATGGTCTGCAGGTCCTGCTCACCCTGGCGCACCAGCTCCAGCAATCCTTGCTCGAGCAGTTGCTGGCGGGTGCGGGCAAAATCACCGTTCCAGCCCACCTGCTGACCGAGCTTGCGCACGCCACCGCCTTGCAGGGTGATCATCAGTTCCAGATAGAACACGTGTTGGGAGGCGGCCCGATTGGCAACCTCCGCCACCATGTCGTCCTGACGACTGAGCGAGCCAGAGATCAGATCAAAACCCGCAAATGCCTGGAAGAACTGATCGTGGCCGGAGCGGCCGGCAAAGGGAAGATTGCGGGTCGACCAGAGATTGACGAACTTGTCATAGACCGTCGGTTTCTTGACCAGTTCGGAAGCGGCAAACAGCGTGCCCCCCGCGTTGCAGTCACTGGGCTTCACCAGGGTCGGCACAGCCGGATCCACGCAGTAGCCATCCCGGGCCGCCCACTCCAGGTAATTCTCCGCATACACGGCTCCACTCAGGTGGGAGTGAAGATCGCCCCCCTTGGGCAGGCGCTGCACGAACGCCCTCAGGGCCGTGGGGCGATGGCGGTTCTGCTCCAGCCATTGCGCCACGGCAGCCTCGGAGGTACGCAACGCGGGATCGCGACCAGGGAGATCGCGCGCGGCGGCATGGGGGGTGGGGCCGTGGAACCCCACCAGAAGGCCGGCAGCCGCCGCGGCCATGGGGATGGAAGGGCGCTTCAAGAGCAAGGGCGATGAACAACCGGAAATCACTATGGGATGGCCACGGTCTCCTACGCCATCGCGCTGGCTTGCAGGTGCTAGGCCCTGCCCTGCCTGCTCAGGCCTCGCTTCCGGTCCGGGCTGTGCCGTGGGTGGTCGAGAGCTGGGCCTCGGCCCGATCACCGCCGCGCCGCCGCTGCGCCGCCTCAATCAGCCCCCGGAACAGGGGATGGGGCTTGCCGGGCCGCGATAGGAATTCGGGGTGGTATTGGCAGGCGGTGAAGAAGGGGTGGTCCACCAGCTCGATCAGCTCCACCAGCCGCCCATCGGGAGAGGTGCCGCTGACCCGATAGCCGGAGTCCAGAAACTGGGCGCGGTAGGCATTGTTGAACTCATAGCGATGGCGGTGGCGCTCGTAGACCACCTCCTCGCCATACAGCCTTTGGCAGAGGCTGCCGGGAGCGAGCCGGCAGGGGTAAACGCCCAGGCGCATGGTGCCGCCAAGATCCACCACGTCCTGCTGTTCCGGCAGCAGGGCGATCACGGGATGGGGGGTATTGGGATCAAGCTCGGCGCTGGTGGCGCCCACCAGGCCGGCCTGGTTGCGAGCCCACTCGATCACGGCGCATTGCATGCCGAGGCAGAGGCCGAGGAACGGCACCCGTTGCTCCCGCGCCCAGCGGATCGCCGCCACCTTGCCATCGACGCCGCGGTTGCCGAAGCCGCCCGGCACCACCACCGCATCCATGCCGGTTAGCAACGCCTCGGCCCCCTGTTCCTCGATCTGCTCGGCGCAGATCCAACGCAAATCGAGGCTGGCATTGTGCTCCAGGCAGGCGTGGCGCAACGCTTCCACCACCGAAAGGTAAGCGTCGTTGAGCTGCACGTATTTGCCCACCAGCGCCACGGTCACGGCTGGGCCTGGATGGCGGAGGCGATGCACCAACTCGGCCCAGCGCACCATGTCGCTGGGGTGATCGGCCAGGGCGAGCACGTCGAGCACCTGGCGGCAGAGGCCCTCCTGCTCCAGCGCCAGCGGCACCGCGTAGATGCTGTCGGCGTCGAGGGCCTGGACCACGCCGTTGCTGGGCACGCCGCAGAAGCCGGCGATCTTGCGGCGCAGGTCGTCGCTGATCGGCCGATCGCTGCGGCACACCAACACATCGGGCTGGATGCCGATCGAGCGCAGCTCCTTCACCGAATGCTGGGTGGGCTTGGTTTTGAGTTCACCGGAGGTGCGGATGAACGGCAGCAGCGTGACGTGCACATAGGCCAGGTCGTGGCGGCCCACCTCACCGCGGAACTCACGGATCGCCTCCAGAAATGGCAGCGATTCGATGTCACCCACCGTGCCGCCGATTTCGGTGATCACCACATCGGCATTGCTGTTGGCGGCCACCCGGTGGATGCGCTCGCGGATTTCGCCGGTGATGTGAGGAATCACCTGCACGGTGCCGCCGTTGTAGTCGCCGCGGCGCTCTTTGTTGATCACCGCCTGGTAGATGGAGCCGGTGGTGACGCTGTTGAGGCGCGACAGGGCCGTGTCGGTGAAGCGCTCGTAGTGGCCCAGGTCGAGGTCGGTCTCGGCCCCGTCCTGGGTGACGAACACCTCGCCGTGCTGATACGGGCTCATTGTGCCCGGATCGACATTGAGATACGGGTCGAGCTTGAGGATCGAAACGCTGTAGCCGCGGCTCTTGAGCAGGCGCCCCAGGCTGGCGGCCACGATCCCCTTACCGATGCTCGACACCACGCCGCCGGTGACAAACACGAACTTGGCGGCGCGGGCGGGCATCAGGGCAGAAGCTGATCCCTCAGCCTACCGGGAGGGGAAGCTGCTGAATGCTGCGCTCTGAAGCGGAAGATCAACTGAAGCTTGCCGCCGCAGACCTGGAGACGGCACGGGCCTCCTGCGACCCAGGGGGTTCCGTGAGATCGCAATAGCCAACCTCAACCGATTGAGCCAGCTCAGCGTCTAGGCGTTTAAGTTTCGCGATGAGGCCGATCCCATACCTCTGGGGTTGGACCGCGAGGCCTTCAACCGGCAGGTCAAGGATCTTCTCGATCAGGTGCGAGTTCTGGCGATCCGATCCAGCGAGGGGAACGCGTGAGGGGCCCCATCGTGTGGGGGCACGCGGCAAGCGGATGGTGGGCCGGGTGCTCCATGGCAACGGCATCCCGAAGGACGCGACCGGCCTGGAAGGGCTCGGGTTGATCATGCGGAGCTGGAGAGCCGCAGACTGCCCTGGACCTAGTCCGTGCGATAGGCCTGCTCCGGATGGGTGGGCGTCTCGGGGTATCGGCGCTCCAGCGTGCCGTGCTTCACCATCGGCGCGAGGTGGCGATCGGAAAGATTGCCGGCCTCGATGTTGAGCTGGTCCGCCAGCCAGGCAGCGGTTCGCCAGTGGCCGGCGCAGAGTTGGCCAATCACCTGCCGCAGTCGCTCCTTCCGGGGTCGACCTCCAAGCCCTGCGATGGCCTCCTGCAAGGAAGGGGCAAGCTCCCCTCGATCGGCGTGCAGCTCCCCTCGATCCGATCGGAGCTTCCCTCGATCGGCCCCAAGCTCCCCTCGATCGGCGTGATGGTTCCCTCGATCGGCGGCATCGGCAACCCGCAGCCTTGGCTCCAGGGTGTAGTAGCTCTGCGATCCGGCAGGGTGCAACTCCAGCAAGCCCCGATCCCGAAGCCGCCGCAGCACCTGACTGGCGCCGAGGGTATCGAGACCCATGAGGCTGCGCAGGCTGGCGTTGTTGACCTGGATGTTGCGGTGGGCCTGGAGCAGCGCCCGGAACTCCTCATCGCTGAGCTCCTCGGCGCCGATGCGTGAGATGAAGGCACGGTCGTCTTCCCCGAGGGTGGTGGTGTTGCGCAGCACCACGCCCACACTCCTGGGAGTGGGTTCGATGCGGGGCGACGGCAGGAACGCATCCGCCATTTCGGCAAACATGCGCGGGATCCCTTCCCCCTGATCACGGGTGAGGCCGAGATCCACGAGGGTACGCATCAAGCGGGGGTTGCGGCTGCAGTGCACGCGCCGGAGGCTGAGCAGTTCATCAAGGCTGAGCTCCGGCAGCAGGCCGCCAGGGCTGGTCACTTCCATGCGGTCGTCGAACAGCCACACTTCGATGCCGGTGCCCTGAACGCTGTAATCGCGATGGGCGATCGCGTTGAGCAGCGCTTCCTGCCAGGAGAAGCGCGGGTATTCACTCACCGGCCGGAAGCGGTTGCCCACCAGCCGAGAGGGTTGCCGCATCAAGCTGCCCACCACGTTGAGGGCTTCCTGCCACACCTCAGGCAGGTTGCCTTCAATGCGCGGGCGTTCCTCCACATTGTGCTCAGCACCCAGGCGGCGCTCGGTGCCGACAACGCGAAACACCCGCACGCCGGCATTGGGATGCTCCGGGCCCCGCTGGGCAAACACCAGCTCGGCCGCCTGCCTGAGCACCAGCCCGCTGCCGCGGCGATCGGCCAGTTTCCGTTTCAGCAGGTAGTTCTCATCGCTGAGGGCCTCGAGGCCCGCACCCTGCCTCGCCCGGGCGAGCAGGGTGCGATCGAGATCAGCCAGAGCCAAGGAGGACGGCCGGCTTTCGTAGCTCTCCACCAGGCCCTGAAATTTGAGCGCCCGGATCTGGCGTTCTGTGGCCTCAATGGTTTGATCGCCGATGCGCAGCGGGAAGCCGTCGCCGGTCACCTGCACGGGGCTGTCGGCGCTGGGCACGTCGAACACCACCAGGTCCTGGCCCTCAACGGCCACCACAAACCCCGGAGGTTGCGGGGGCTGCAGCCGCGCCTGGGGAACACTTAACAGGGTCTCCAGCGCTTTGGGGGGAAGCCGGTGGCCGGTGATGGTGTGATCATCTTCAATCCCAAGGATGAGCACGCCGCCTTCGGCATTGGCGAAACCGGCCACATAGCGCGCCACCTGATCGCGCACCTCCTTTCGATCGCGGGATTGCTTTTTGCCCG
>JBIIIX010000204.1:0-5564 GCA_044234415.1 Cyanobium sp. | reverse complement strand
CCCCGCTGGTAGACATCCCAGCCGCCGATCGCCCGGGCGCAGGGGTCGAGCAGCACCTTCGAGGGGTTGAAGCCGTGGCCACCCGGTAACAGCGGCCCGAACACCCGGTAGGCGTAACAGCAGCCGATGCCCACGCCTTCCACTTCCACATGCCAGTGGTCGTTGGAGCGGTGCTGACCATCCAGTTCGATCACCCGCTGCGGTTCGGCGGCCGATCCATCGGCAAACAGCAGCAACTCCACCCTTGTGGCAAGGGGGGCTACCAAGGAGAAGTTCACGCCCCGGGCGGTGCAGGCGGCTCCCAAGGGCCAGGGATTTCCAATCCTGATCACCGATGGGGGCACCATGGCGTTGTCCCAATCTAGCCATCCGCCCGCCGCCTCCTCCAGCCCGAGCCGCTGCCTGGGATGCCCAGGCGCAACCCTTGTCCGAACAGCCCCCTCTTCGAGCGGCCCCCCTGTCCGAGCAGCCCCCCCTGTCCGAGCGGGGTCTGCCGCTTCACTCCCCTCTCCACGGCGACGCCGAGCTGCCAAGGTGGGGGCAGAGCTGAAGCGATGCGCTGACGGTCGAGCTCCCCCACCAGTCGGCCGGACGACCTCCAACGGAGGTGCGCACAGGCCTCTGGCTGTTCGCTCCCCATCGCGACACCCACGCTGGCAGCGCCTGGTTGCTCAGCACCGCCGTCGGCGATGTGCTGGTCGACTGTCCGGCCGCCACCCCCGCCAATCTCGCCTTCCTTGAGGGCCGCCGGCAGCGGCAAAATGAGGGCTGGATGGTGCTCACCGGCCGCGACGGCCATGGCCCCTGCCGCCAGCTGCAGCGCCTGCTGGGCTGGCCGGTGCTGGTGCAGGAGCAGGAGGCCTTCCTGCTGCCGGGCGTCGAACGGCTGCAACCGTTCGGGGCGGGGCTGGAGCCGGCGCCGGGGCTTGGGCTGCTCTGGACCCCCGGTCCCTCGCCGGGGGCCTGCGTGCTGCTCTGCCGGGATGGGCTGGGGCCGGGTGCGGATCTGCTCTTCTGCGGCCGGCTGCTAGTGCCCCTGGCGCCAGGTCGGCTGCAGCCGCTGCGCCGTCGCCTCACCTTCCATTGGCCCCGCCAGCTGGCCAGCCTGGAGGGCTTGCGCCGCTGGTTGCCGCCCGGTTCTCCGGCCTGGATCGCCACGGGGGCTGCCCTGGGGGCGTTGCGGGGAGAGGCCTTGCTGGGGCCCGATGCCCATCAGCAGCTGCGGCAGCTGGATCTAGCGGCCTTGGCGTCGCAACAGGCTGATCCTGCCGATCTGGGCTGATCGTCAGCTGGAATAAACCCAGATCGTTGACAGGACCGGCCTTTTTGGTTGCGGCTCCAGCCTGTCCCCCATACGATTAGCCGGCCATTTCCAACACGGCGGCCGGGCCCGCTCCGCTCCGCTCTTCCCCAACCCGGGCATGCTTGCTCCGGTTTCACCCACTCCAACTCATCTCATCGGACGCATCCCCCGACCCATGAACAAAGCTGACCTCGTCAATCTCGTCGCCATCCGCACCGAACAGACCAAGACGGATGTCGCTCAGGTCGTCGACGCCCTGATCGACACCATCGTCGACTCGGTTGTGGAAGGCAAGAAGGTCTCGATCCTGGGCTTCGGCTCGTTCGAGCGTCGCGAGCGCTCCGCCCGCCAGGGTCTCAACCCCAAAACCGGCGAGAAGATCAAGATCGAAGCCAAGAGCGTTCCCGCCTTCACCGCCGGCAAGCTCTTCAAGGATCGGGTCCAGGGTTGATCGGCGGCGTCCGCTGACGCGGCCCCTCCACCACCTGGTGACGCTCCCCGGAATCCAGCCCTGAGCCCGGATCAGCTCGGCCCCAATCGCCGGTTGGCCCTGCCGAGCCATCTGCGGCAGCTCGTGGATCAGGGCCACGCTCTGCGTCAAAGCGGCTATCGGGGCCGGTTCGCCCCCTCCCCCACCGGCCCTCTGCACCTGGGCAACCTCCGCACGGCCTTGATCGGCTGGCTCAGGGCGCGGCTAGAGCAAGGGGCCTGGCTGCTGCGTATCGACGATCTGGATCTCCCCAGGAATCGCCCCGGCGCTGAAGCGGCGATCCTCGCCGACCTGGATTGGTTGGGATTGGACTGGGATCCGCCGCTGGTTCGCCAGAGCGAACAGCGTGGTGTTTATGCCTCGGTGCTTTCCCTGTTGCGCCGCCAGGGCCTGTTGTATCCCTGCCGCTGCAGCCGTCGCCTGCTGGCCGATGTTTCGGCCCCCCATGGCGGCATGGTCGTGTATCCCGGAACCTGTCGCCAGCGCCAGCCGATCTGGGGGCCGCTGCAGGGGCGTCTACCCAGCTGGCGCCTCCGCATCCCGCCCCAGGAGCTGGCTTGGTGGGAGCTGGCCTGGGGCTCCGGCGGTGGCTGGATCAGTCGCCCATCCGAGCTGCGGGTGGGCGATGTGGTGCTGCGGCGGGCCGACGGATACATCGCCTACCACCTGGCCACGGCGGTGGATGAGCTCAGCCTCGGCATCAACGAAGTGGTGCGAGGCGAGGATCTGCTGGAGGCCACCGCGGCGCAGGTGGCGGTCATGGCCGCCCTCGGGCAAATGCCGCCGGCCTACTGGCATGTGCCGCTCTGGCGCGATGCCGAGGGGAGGCGCCTGAGCAAGCGGGAGGCGGATGGCGGCGTGGTGGGCTGGCGTGAGCGGGGCGGCGATGGGCCGGGCCTGGTGGGGTTGCTGGCGGCGAGCCTGGGACTGGTCCCCGTCGGCAGCAGCCTCAGCGCCCAAGAGCTGCTGCAAACCCTGGCGGCTGACGGCGCTCCATCCTTAAGGAAGCTTTCGGGATCGGGAGCCTTGGGAGTCGCCAGAGTGAAGGCATCTCTGCCTGACCCGTGAGGTCACGATGAACGCCATCACTGCCCACGCCCGACCAGCTGGCGCTGGCATCGATTCCGCCATCGCGGCGGAATCCTCTAGCCACGCGGTGATCTGCCGGCGTTGCGGCGGCAGCGGCACCTTGCGCATGGGTGATCAGCAGTACCGCACCTGCCTGGACTGCCTCGGCCAAGGGCGCTTGAGCGCTAACTCAAGCCACCTGCTCACGTTCCCGTCCCTCAGCGCAGCTGTTTGCGCTTCTGACGCCAGATGAAGAAGGCGGCCGTGGCGACCACGACGGCGAGAGGCGCCGCGGTGAGCAGCAGCAGGATCACGGCGGTCCAGTCGGTGTACATCCCGTAAGGCACGAACCTCTGCCATCATCCCAGCCCACCCGCTCCGCCGTGATCACCCGCCGATGCCCAGCCGCAACCGCTCCTGTCTCCGCTTCTGGTTTCGGCTCTCGCGCCTGTTGCCGCTGCTGGCCTTCACCGGTCCGTTGCTGATCAGCCCTCCCGGCTGGGCGGGCATCCAATTTGAGAACTGCGTACGCGGCCAGGACGGATCGATCACCTGCGACACGGTGCCGACGGGCAACACCCTGATGAATGACATCGACGCTCGCGCTGGCCTGCTGCAACAGGCCAGCCCTGGCTGGAGCGAGTTCGACCCCTATGCGGGCTACAACGAGGATTTCGGTGGCAATGACACCTGAGCATCTGGCCAGCTGCCCCTGATCTTGAACCTTCCCCGCCTGGCGTTCTCAGCTGGCCTGCGTTTGGATATGGTCTGCGTTTCGATGCCCCGGCAACCGCCGGTGGCGGAACACCCTTTCGCTTCGGAGAGGCAAAACGCCTCGTAGAGCACCATGCATTTCTGGGCCCCCGGTATCGATCCCGCCCACCCGTTGGACTGTTCCCAACCGGAGCGCTATGTGCTGAAGCGGCTGCAGAGCGGGGCGTACATCGCCATTGATCCCCAGGATCAGAGCCTGATCGACGTGGCTGATCCCCAGTCCGCCCATGGGTTCCATACCCACGAGGCGGCCCTGAGGGCTGCCGGGGAACTCAACAAGCTCGGTCGCGGCGGGGTCGATGTGATCAAGCTGGATTGACGCGCCAGTCGAAGCGGCGAACCGGGGATTGCCCCTGATCGGAGCCCCCAAGCCCAGCCTGTTCCGGTTCGGACTGTGACGATTTCCGGTCGCTTCAGGAGATGTCAATACGGTGGGGTCTCTGGGATCGGCCAATGAACCGCCACCATCTCAGGACCCTTGAGGCCCTCTACGCCCATCCCCTGCGCCATGGCGTGCGCCGCTCCCAGGTGGAGGCGCTGTTCCGGGCCCTGGGGGCCGAGGTCAGCTCCCTGGAGGATCAGCGGCTCAGGATCCGCATGCCCGCTGGTCAGGAGACCTGGATCCACGCCAACTGTGGGCGCCACCCCGACCTCGACAGCGAAGCCATGCTGCGGGTGCGCCAGTTCCTGCAGGAGATCGGCGTCAACCCCGACCACCCCGAGGCTGCCGCTGACAGCCCCCGGGGGGATCAGAGCCGTCGCTTGGTGATGGTGCTGGACCATCACCACACCGATGTCTTCCGACTGGAGGGCGACACGGTCGAGCATGCCGTGCTGCACCCCCATGGGGTGTGGGGCTCCGGGGAGAACCTCACCCACCGCCATGACCGCGACGTCGCTGGCCAACGGGCCCCCAGGGATGCCGACTATCTCGCGCGCCTCAGCGCTGCCCTGGCCGATGCCGATGCGGTGTTGCTGCTGGGTCATGGCAAGGGGGAGAGCGACCTGCGTCAGGTGCTCCTCGATCACCTCTCCAATCACCGCCGCGATCTGCTGGCGAAGGTGGTGGGTGTCGTCACCGTGGACGACGGGGGGCTGAGCGATGAGGGCCTGCTGGCCATCGCTCGGGAGCACTTCGGCAACCTGCCCCATCGGCGTCCGTTGCGGATTCCAGGCCAAGAGGTTCTTCACTGAAAACCTGCGTTTTTCCCCAAACCGCGCTGGTTTTCCACCAGAAACGCGGGTTTTTCCGCAGACATGCGGTGTAGGGCCTTGGTTGCCCCAGCCGTGTGGCGGTGTGGTTTGGCGTGCTGAGCCGGAGCATGGCGCATCCAGCCATCCGTTCAGCTCGACCGCTCAGCTCGACCGTTCAGCACCCATCAGCTCACCGGCTGGTCACCACCAGCTGGTCGGCGAATCCCACAGCGTTGAACTGGATGCCCTTCAACAGGACGCCGTCCAATCGGTTTCCATTGAACTGGTCTGCGTTGACGTGTCGTGGTTGAGCGGGGCGCTGTTGAGCGGGGCGCTGTTGAAGGTGTCACCAGCTCGACCAGCACCAGGAACGGGGCCAGTCGCCGCATTCGCGAGGGGCTGCGGCCAACCTTGACCCCTGCCAGGGCGAGGAGCCGGGGCTGACCTGGGCCCCGGCCCGAAGGCGTGCCCGCAACCAACGCGAATCTTGGAGCAACCCTTGAGGCCGCCAGGCGGGACTGGGCAGCGGCTTCTGTTGGCGTTGCTTGTGGCCTGCATCAGGCCAGCTGATCGCGGCTGATCTGATCGAGGCCTATCTGATCGAGGCCTATCTGATCGCGGCCTATCTGATCGCGGCCGCCAGCTCGGCCGGATTGGGCGAGCGAGGCCCCACCCTCGGCCTGGCGCTCGAACACCAGCAGTCGGTTGTTGGCGGGCATCGCCTGGTCGCGGGCA
>JBIIIX010000203.1:0-5571 GCA_044234415.1 Cyanobium sp. | reverse complement strand
TATGGGAACCAGGTGCTCAACTACCGGGTGGCCCTCAACGGCAGCGCCACCAACTGGCAGGTGCCCACAGGCGAGCTTTACCGCCCGCAGAACGCGATCATCTCCGATCTGCAGCTGTTCAACGTTCCCGATCCCCGCAGCGGCGCTGAACGCACGCTGCTGTCCTGGGCCGAGATCTCCATCGATGCGATTAAGGGCCTGCGCAGTGAATTCGGTTCCGGCCTCTCCCTGCCCGCCACGATCAAGGCCACCTGGATCAATGCCAACCCCGAGAGCGGCACGATCGCCTGGTCCGACATCAGCGAAGCGGTCGTCTCCATCCCCTGGGACCCCGAAACCAGTGTGGGCATGGGCATCGCCGACCTCAGCATCGCCTCCCAGACCATCAAGCTCAGTGATGGCACGGTGCTGCAGACGCCGCTGATCAGCTGGAGCCAGTCCGTCCGAACGCCTTACCAGCAGGCGGTGCTGAAGGATCAGCCCACGATCTACCTGCCGATGGCAGGGCTGACCGCGGGGGTGAACAGCCTCAACCGCGGCACCGCCAGCCCCAGCCTTTCCACCACTGAAGCCTCCAGCCGCGGGCTCGATTTCAACGTGCCCGGCGCCCTGGCCGTGGAGCAAACCACGGCCGTGCGCAATCTGGATGGCACCGGTGTGCTCAGCACGGATCTGGGCAGCTTCAACCAGATCGTTGTCGACCTGATCAGCCAGATCCCGATCGACGAGTTGCCCCAGCCGCCGGCGCCGGATCCCGCCGATCCGCCGCAGCCTTCGCTGCCTTATGCGATCGAGTGCTGGGTGCAGCTGCAGCCCGGATCCAATCCCAACGGTGCCGGCCTCGTGGCCTTCGGGCAACCCTCCACAGCCTCCGTCGGTTCAGCCACGCTGCCGCAGGGCTGGTTGCTGCAGAGCTCCTTCCAGGTGCAGCGCCTCAGCTACGGCGATGCCGCCGCCCTGGGCCTGATCGAGACGGTTCCCGCCGGCCAGGAGGATGGCCTCTACGGCTGGACTTGGAGCTTGCTGGCCGATGGTGCCAACACCACCGCCATGGGCGGGAACGGTGGCACAAACCTCTATGCCAATGCCCTCACCCTGGGCAATCTCGGGGCGGGCGCCAAGATCGATGGCGTCGATGCCTTCCTCGCCAATTACGGCCTCACGGCGGCGCAGTTGCCCGGTCTGGACAACACCCTGGTCAACACCATGGCGATGGTGCCCACCAGTTCGCTGCTGCTGGATCAGTTCATCGATCCCGCGACACAACAGCCCACCTCCCAGCTCAATGCGCTGGCCTTCGATCCGGCCACCACCCTGCTGAACCAGGGCTTCGTCAGCGCCGAAACCGTCGCCGCCAACGCCAACCTCAGCACGATGCTGAACCGCCTCTGGCAGTACCAGGAGGCGACCGGCACACCCAAGGTTGTCTTTGGCCTGGAGCCCACACCGGCGACAGCGCCGGCTGGCGCCAGCCCCGATCCATCAAGTCCCGATCCGTACAGCCCCGAGGATTATGCCGGCTATGCCCTCGGTTTCGCCCTCTGGGGCGGACCGAGCCTCTCCGTCAACGGCAGCGGCCAGATCAGTTTTGATGTCAGCAAAGACCTCACGATCACGGCCCCTGCCGGCAGCGATCAACGCGATGGCGCCTGGCACTACGTGGCGGTCAGCTATGCCCCCACCTACACCGATTACACCGTCGATGGCAGCACCATCCAGGTGTCCAATGACCACGGCACCGCCTACCTGTTCCTCGATGGTCAACTCGTTGCTTCCGCCCAGGTCAGCAACCCTTATCTGCCTTTCAACCCCAATGGGCAGGCGCTGCTGTTAACCAACAACGCCGGCGGCGCCATCGACCATGTGGCGATCTACAACGCAGCCATCAATGCCCTCGATCCCAACCCGGCGCCCAATGGTCTCTGGCCCAAGCTCACGGCCACGGACGCCCTGGCCGAGCTGGAAGCCCTCGGTCTCCCGTCGCTGGCCAGCGCCCCCGACCCCGGTGTGATCCCCGGGGCGGTGACCAGCCACTGGCTGGCCCGCCAGGTCAACCCCGCCGCCGCCCTGCAGGCCACCTACACCAGCAGCTACCGGCCCGACGCCAGCGGCTCCGGCTGGGCCTGGTCTGAGGCCAGTGGCCTCGATCCCGTGCTGGCCACGGTTCCCACCGTGCCCAGCGCCAGCCGCGTCGGATCGCCGGCGGACGCCTGGACCCTCAGCCTCAGCTCCAGCGACTGGGCCTTGCTGCAGTCCAATGCCACCACCAGCAGGGGTTTCAACCCCAGCGGCCAGGACCTCGCCAGCGTCAGCGTCATCCGCAGCGACAGCGCCACCGGCAGCAGCACCACGCTGCGTCTGTCGGCCGAGCAGGTGCTGGTGGGCAACCAGACGATTGCCGCGCTGCAGCCCCGATCCACCGCTCCGGCCAGTCGCCTCGATCCCGCTGGGCCGCAGCTGCACTACAGCGTGCTGAATGCCGCGCCGGCCCTCACCCTGCTCGTCCCCAGATCAGAGATCAGCGCCCCCGCCACCACGACCGCCAAGATCGAGCTCAGCTTCCGCAGCCAGGACACGGCCCGTCCAGACAACGTCGTTGTCAGCTCGGTGACCCCGATCACCTTCCGGGAGCTGGCTCTGGCCAGTGATTTCAGCAGCAGCGGCTTTGTGGCCGGCGGCACGCTGGAACAGCTGCGCAACTCCCAGCGGGCGCTGGCCACCGCCGCCGTGCTGGAGAGCGCGCCCCTGCAACTGAAATTGATCGATAGCGGCCTCAAGTTCAGCAGCGAGGCCAGCGCCGCCGCCGCCAACGATCCGGCCGCCTCCGTGCCGTCCCAGAGCTTCGGGGCCGCCCAGGTGGCCGGCAACTACCGCCTTGCCGGCGATCCGGCGGCGCTGGAGCGCGGCTGGATCGCCATCGCCCAGACCATTCGCGCTGATGCGGCCACCAATCTCGCCGGGCGGGTTTGGATCAACTACACCGGCCAGCGCCCTGTGACGCCGGCAGCCCCGGGCAATCCCGTGGTTCCGGTGCAGCAGGCGCCGATCACCTGGCTCAATGCCCTCTCCACGTCCAACTTCGATCCGGAGACCCCCAACCTGCCGCTGCTCAACGACGGCAAGTACCCCAGCGGTAGCGGCGGCCTGCTGATCAAGGCCGATGAAACCCTCGGCATCGCTGCCAATCTTGGCCAGGTGATGCTCAACGCCGATCTGAATGCCGATGGCCATGATGAGCTGATCATCGCGGCCCCGAATGCCGCTGGCGGTGGCCGCGTTTACATCATTTCCGGCGCCTGGATCGCCAGCAATCTCAATACCAATCCGCTGACGTTGGATCTTGCCAACCCCACGGCCTACGGCCCGGAGGTGGTCACGATCCTGCAACCAGGAGCCAGCAGCAGCAATCCCAGCAATCCCACCAAATCCGATCGGGTCAGCTTCGCCAACTTCGGTGCGGCGCTGGCCGTGGACCCCTCCACCGGCAAGCTCTGGATCGGCGCGCCGCAGTACGTGCGCGAACTGCCCAGGTTGGCGGGTCAAACCGAGCTGGAGGCGCTGGTCAGCATCGGGGCGCTCTACAACTTCGATGTCCGGCAAGCGGGCGGCAGCAGCAGCCTCACGCTCACCCCCGTGCTGCTCGGCGCTGGCGGCGAACTGATCACGCCCGGCTCCGACGGCGCGGAGACCCGCAGCTACTGGGGCAGCCAACTCGGCAGCGCCATCGCCATCAGCGGCAAAGGCCAGCTGGCGGTCTCGGCGCCGGGCGCGCCGGCGGCCCAGGAGTTCTACGGCACCGATGAGCTGATCCAGCAGGCGATTTCCGGCAAGAGCGATGCCTCCAAGCGCGACACCTGGGGGTCGTTTTGGGGTGCCAATTTTGCCAGCAAACCCAGCGACCCCGCAACGATCAGCAAGCTCTCGGGCATGGACCGCAAGCAGCTGACGAACGTCGCCGGCAGCAACTGGAAGCCGGGGTCCGACAACGTCAAGCGGCTGCGCGATTTCATCGAGGCCAACCCAAAGATCAACATTGCCCAGCCCACCCTGCTTTACAACCAGGCCCTGCAGAGCGATGCCGTTGGCGCCGTGTTCGTGGTCGACCGGGCCGAGAGCCTGGCGGGGCTGGCCGCCGACCAGGCGCTGCCGCCGCAACTCTGGCCGGAGGACATCGCCTCGCTCGGCGGGGCCACCTTCTACGGCAGCAACGTCGTCAACACCCTGGCAGCCACCGGCTTCGGATCGAGCCTGGCCTTCGCCGATCTGGCCAACCTCAACCGCGCCCAGCTGCTGATCGGTGCCGCCAGCACAGGCGGCAGCGGCGCGGTGCTGGCGATCGATCCCACGCCTTTTCTCGCCGGAGCCCCAGGCGTTGCCATCGCCGCCCAGCCGAACAGCTACTTGGCCTACCAAGCGGCCTTCCTGAATCTGCTCGGTGCCAATGATCTCGATCAATTCGGCCGGCGCATCGTCAGCCTCGGCGATGTCAACCAGGATGGCTATGAGGATGCCCTGATCACCGCGCCCAACAGCCGCGATGGGGCTGGCTCCGGCTATGTGGTGTTTGGCTCCGACCAATGGCTGCTGGAGACCAGCAATCCCGCCCAGCTGATCGGCTCGGTCGCGCCAGGGTCGATCGGCACCCTGCAGGGGCCGAACGGGCCCCTGCAGGCCCCGATCCTTGAGGAGATCGGTTACGGACCGGATGGCCAGGCCGGAGCCGGAAGCTATGGCCAGGCCGATCTCAACGGCGATGGCCTGAATGATGTGCTAATCGGCTCCGGCGGCAATGGCAGCGCCTATCTCACCTGGGGCAAACCCTTTCTCTCCGCCATCGATAACCTAGCGCTCGAGAAACTCTCCAGTTCCAATGGCTTCCTGCTGGAGGGCCTGGCCAGCACAACGCAGGGCAGCTTGCGCTCCGTCGGCGATTTCAATGCCGATGGCTATGACGATTTCATCTCCATCCAGCCTGGTCCGGCGCTGACGACGGTGCGGTTGCAGCTGGGGGCCGCCAGCCAGGAACTGCTGTCCAGCTATCCCTATAACTTTTACAGCTTCACGATCAGCAACGACACCGAAGTTGTTCCGATCGGTGATAGCAATGGCGATGGCTACGCCGACATTGCCCTATTCATTGCCAAGACCTACAACCCGGACAGCCAGGGAGCCGGCAGCAGCACCGGCATCCTCTATGGCCGCAGCAGCGAGAAGCTGCCGATCGGCAGTGGCTTCGGCTTTCTCGCACCCGAGGGAGCGCCGATGCCCGAGCGCAACGTGGTGGGCGGCCTCACCGATGCCGCTCCGGCCTTCCTCACGGTGGGCACCACCATCTACACCGCCGTCAAGGGCGTCGGCACCACCGACAGCGTCTGGTTCACCCAGAGCCGTGATGGCGGCAGCAGCTGGGACAACTGGGCCAACCTCAGCGACCTGCAGAACGGTCTGCGTACCGCCAGCGGCCATGGGCCCGCCCTGGCCTGGCATGACGGACGCCTGGTGCTGGGCCTGCTCGATGCCCAGGGACAGATCAGCCTCAGCAGCTGGGATCCCACCAGCGCCGACCTCAGC
>JBIIIX010000202.1:0-5600 GCA_044234415.1 Cyanobium sp. | reverse complement strand
CCTGCAAGCGGGGGAGGGCTGCCTGACGGCGGCCACGAATCTCGATCAGCTGCGCAACTGCATGCGCGAGGAGCGGCAGGCCAACATGGATCTACGTCGCCGCCACATGCAGGACCTGCGGGCCATGCTGCAGGGCTACGGCATCAAGCTGCTGGATCGACCGGCCAAGGGAGGGCGTTGGGGTGGAGGTGCCGGAGGCCCTGGCCAGCCGGAGGGCCCCTGGCGTTTTGGCCCCGGGCCGGGATCCCGCGGCGAGCCCATCTGAGGGAGTGGCCTGCTGGCAATGGGCCGGCTCCGCTGAAGGAGCCGGAGCCTCAGAGGGAACCTCCGGCTAAACCGCCCGCGCTGCGCCATCGGGGGCAGCCCTGCCAGGCCGGGTTGCCCAAGCCAAGGCAGCCCGGCCAGGACCAACCCACCCCAATGGTCAGCCCCATGGCTCCTGGATCAGGCCTCGTCGAGGGGCTGGGCCCAGGGCCAGCCCCTAGGGGTGGCCTGGATCAGGCCTCGTCGAGGGCGGCCACGCCTGGCAGCTCCTTGCCTTCCAGCAGCTCCAGGCTGGCGCCGCCGCCGGTGGAGATGTGGCTCATCTTTTCGGCCACGCCCACCTTTTCCACGGCTGCCACGGAGTCGCCGCCGCCGATGATCGTGATCGTGCCCTTGGCGCTCAGCTCGGCGAGGGTGTGGGCGATGGCGTTGGTGCCGGCGGCGAAGGCGTCGAACTCAAACACGCCCATCGGCCCGTTCCAGATCACGGTTTGGCAGTCGGCCAGGGCGTCCTGGAACAGCTTCACCGAATCGGGGCCGATATCGAGGCCCATCCAGCCGTCGGGGATGTTCTCGATCGACACAGTCTTGCTATTGGCGTCGGGAGCGAAATTGTCGGCCAGCACCACATCGGTGGGCAGCAGGAACTGCACCCCCTTCTCCGCCGCCTTCCGCTCCAACGACTTAGCCAGATCCAGCTTGTCTTCCTCTACCAGGCTCTTACCGACCGAGAGGCCGCGGGCTTTGTAGAAGGTGAAGATCATGCCGCCGCCGATCAAGATCTTGTCGCACTTGTCGAGCAGGGCTTCGAGCACACCGATCTTGCTGCTCACCTTCGAGCCGCCCACGATCGCCGCCAGGGGGCGCTTGGGGGCATCAATCGCGCCCTGCAGGTATTGCAGTTCCTTGTCCATCAGGTGCCCCGCCACGTTCGGGCTGAGGAACTTGGTGACGCCCTCGGTGGAGGCATGGGCGCGGTGGGCGGCGCCAAAGGCGTCGTTCACATACACCTCCGCCAGGGCGGCGAGCTTCTCGGCAAAGGCGGGGTTGTTCTTCTCTTCTTCGGCGAAGAAGCGCACGTTTTCGAGCAGCACCACGCCTCCTTCCGCCAGGGCGGCCACCTTGGCTTCGGCGTCTTCCCCGATGCAGCTCTCGGTTTTCTCCACCGGCACCCCCAGCAGGTCGCTGAGGCGGGCGGCCACCTGGGTGAGGCGCAGACCTTCGCTTACTCCCTTGGGACGGCCGAAGTGCGCCGCCAGGATCACCTTGGCGCCGTTGTCGCGCAGGTGGGCGATGGTCGGCAGGGCGGCCCGGATGCGGGTGTCATCGGTGATGGCGCCGCTGTCATCTTGCGGTACGTTGAAATCCACCCGCACCAACACGCGTTTGCCGCGCAGGTCTGCGGCGCCGAGACTGGCCAACGTGCGCTTTGCCATGGGTGGGGAGGGGAGAAAACGGGCCGGAGCTTAGCCGGCCGGCCGTTCTCAACCCCTTGGAGCCCATGGCCACGAGCGCAGATGTTCCGCAGCGGGCTTTCCGCCCTGGCTCCGGCTGGCGCCGGCCGGTGGTGGCGCTAAGACAGAAGCACGATTGTCCGCTCCATGTTCGAAACCGTCCTGTTCCCGATCGACCAGAGCCGCCAGACGATGGACACCACCACCGTGGCACTGGATCTGGCCCAGCAGCATGGCAGTCGCGTGGTGCTGCTTGCGGTGGTGGAGGAGGAGGGGGAGGGGGTGATGCACGACCCGGCCACCGTCACCCGGGTGCTGGAGCAAGTGCGCGCCCGATTCGAGGAGGAGGGCATCGCCTGCGACGTGTTCGAGCGGGCGGGCAAACCCGCCTTTGTGATCGGCGATGTGGCCGATGAGGTGAATGCCGATCTGATCGTGATGGGCACCCGCGGCATCAGCTTGGAGGAGGACCAGCACAGCACCGCCGCCCGGGTGATCCAGCTGGCCCCCTGTCCGGTGCTGGTGGTGCCCTGATGCAGGGGCTCAGCCCGGCGGCGCCGGCGATTCAGTGGTATCCGGGGCACATCGCCCAGGCGGAAAAGGCCCTCAACGCCAACCTGGAAAAGGTGGATCTGGTGCTGGAGGTGCGCGATGCCCGCATCCCCCTGGCCACCAGCCATCCGCGGCTGGAGCGCTGGATGCGAGGCAAGCAACGGCTGCTGGTGCTCAACCGCCGCGACATGATCGGCGAGCCGGCCCGGCAGAGCTGGGACCGCTGGTTCCGGGCCCAGGGCGCCACCCCCTGGTGGTGCGATGCCAAGGCGGGTACGGGCGTGGCCCAGCTGCAGCAGGCGGCGATCCGCGCCGGCGAGGCCCTCAATGAGCGGCGTCGCAGCCGCGGCATGCGGCCCCGGGCGGTGCGGGCCCTGGTGCTGGGCTTCCCGAATGTGGGCAAATCGGCCCTGATCAACCGCCTGGTGCGCCAGAAGGTGGTGGAGAGCGCCCGACGGGCCGGCGTCACCCGCAGCCTGCGCTGGGTGCGCCTCGGCCAGGTGCTCGACCTGCTCGATGCCCCCGGCGTGCTGCCGCCCCGCCTCGATGACCAGCGGGCCGCCTTGAACCTGGCCCTCTGCGACGACATCGGCCAGGCGGCCTACGACGGCGAAGCGGTGGCCCTGGCCTTGATCTATCGCCTGGTGGCGCTGGAGGCGGTGGCGGCGGCGGGGGTGAGCCCGGGGCTGCTGCAGGCCCGTTACGGGCCGGCGTTGGGGGCGCTGGCGGGGGCTGAGGGGGCAGCGGGCGGGATGGCGGCGGGCGTGGCCCGGGCGGAGGGGGTTGCCGCGGGGCAACCGGCGCCGGTGCCGCCCGTGATCGATGCCGAAACCTGGCTGGCGGCGGCGGCGGAGCGCCACACCAGCGGCGATACGGCCCGGATGGCCCAGCGGCTGCTGGACGACTTCCGCCGGGGGGTGTTGGGGGCGATTGCGTTGGAGTTGCCGGGGTGAGGGGAATGACTGCTCTGGGCTGTCCTCAGGCCTCGATCAGCTCCACAGCCAGCCCCACCTCCTGGCCTGCGGCGGCAAGGCCCTTGTCCATGGTGGATAGGGATCCCCCGAGGCGCCGGCCTACCGCCAGGTGGAGGGCATCACCGGGCCGCAAAGCCGCGCCGCTGGCATCGCAGAGCCCGGCGGCCGCATCAAAATCAGCGCTCTCGATCGCCACGATTTGCAGCCGCTGGCCGCGGAACTTTTCAAACATGGTGAGAGCGGCCTGGCGCTCCTGGCCACTGATCGTGCCCACCCGCTGCTTGAGGGCCAAGGCGGAAGAGAATTCCGTGATCGTCCAAGGGCTGATCACCAGAACCTGGGAGGCGTTGGCGGTGAGGAAGGCCTGGGCTCTGGCTGTTCCGGGCTCCCGGATGAACAGGGGCACCAGCAGGGATGTGTCCAGATAGCAAGCCATCAATAGCGAGCATCGCGACGCAGCTCCGCCATGAAGGTGCCGGCATCCGGCCCTGCATGCATCGGTTGGGCGTTGGTGAAGTGGAACAGCTCCTGCAGATCGAAGCTGTCGGCAGTACGTGGGGTTTCGGGCACGATCCTGGCGATGGCCACGCCTCGGCGTGTGATCACCACCTCTTCGCCGGCTTCCACCTGGGCGAGAACGGCTGAAAAATGGGCTTTCGCCGCAGCCAGGTTGATTCGCCGCATATGGAGCCCGCGTATTGGTCAGATGACCAGAATAGCCGGGAGCCCGCCAACGCGTTCTTCCCCGCACTCTTCCCTGCAACCCTCGCGAGCCGGGCCCTCTGCCACCGCAGAGGCCATTGGTCCTGGCCGTGAGCCTCAGCGTTCGCCCCAGTTGCCCGTGCTGCAATGGAATAAGCGCGAAATTGAAAACTATCTCTGTTTCCCCAGTGTGCTGGAAGAGTATGCGGCTCGCCTTGCGGCGGAGCGATCCTATGGGCCGCTGTTTGAGAGTGTGGAAGCTGCACGCTTTCGTGAAGTGATGCGCCGCTGTGTGGAAGAGCGCGTACCCACTGTCGCCCTGCGGAACCCAGCGGATCGTTGGTGGCAGACCGTGAAAGCCAGTGACGACTTTCTGGATCCCGTGTTTGAAAGCTTTTTCGCGGTGCTTGAGCTCCCCAATCTGATGCGCAAATCCGATTACCATCGGCTGGCTGATCTTGTTCCCGAGGAACTGATCGATCCAGAAGTCTCCCTTGTTCTCGATCAATTTGTCGCCGTGGCCAGCTCTGCCAGGCCGGCTGGCGGGGAGCCGACCGGTTGAGCGGCCATGGGCCTGGCCACGGGGCCGGCTCGAGGTGCGTCGCCTTATCCTGCTGCCGAGATGTGGGCTGGCCCCATGCCCCTGAATCCAGCCCTGGAGCGCCAGCAGCTGTTCATCAGTTACAGCCGCGCCGATCGGGAGTGGGTGGATCGGCTCAAGGCGATGCTGGGCCCCTTGCTGCGCGGCGGCGATCTCTACCTCTGGGACGACGCGCAGATTGAGCCGGGCGCCCGCTGGCAGGAGGAGATCTCCATAGCCCTCAGCAGCGCCAAGGTGGCACTGCTGCTGGTGAGCCCGGATTTCCTCAACTCCGATTTCATCCACAAGGAGGAGCTGCCGCCGCTCCTGCAGGCCGCGGAGGAGGAGGGGCTGGTGTTGTTGTGGGTGAAGCTGCGCCCCTGCCTGGTGCAGCGCACGCCGATCCACGCCTATCAGGCGGCCCTCGACCCTGTCCGGCCGCTGTCCACCATGCCCGAGTGGGAGCAGGAAGTGGCGTTGGAAAAGGTGGCGCAGCGCATTGAGGCCGCGTTTCAGGGCACCCGCGAACCGAAGCCGCCAAGCCAGGCGGCCCCTGCCCAAGCCCCAGCCCAAACCCCAGCCCCCGGAACGGCAGCACCCCCGGGGCTTGCCCGCCAGCGCCTGGCCGGCAGCGACACGGTGTGGGGCCTGGTGGAGGAGCTGGCGCCGGGGGTGGAGCTGCAACTGGTGGAGATTGCCGCGGGTCGCTTTTCGATGGGCTCCCCGCCGGGAGAAGAGGGCAGAACGGTTTATGAGAATGGGGCAGAGGAATGGAAACGCCTCCGAGGCGTGGCGGGGGTGGATGTGGAAGCCCAGCGGCTGGTGTCGGTGCCGCGTTTCTGGTTGGGGCGGTTTCCGATCACCCAGGCCCAGTGGCAGGTGGTGGCGGGCTGGCCGCAGCTGGAGCGAGCGCTGGATCCAGATCCAGCCCGATTCAAAGGGGCCGACCGGCCGGTGGAGCGGGTGAGTTGGCACGACGCGCAGGAGTTCTGCCTTCGCCTGAGCAAGCGCACAGGCCGCCACTACAGCCTGCCCAGTGAGGCTCTGTGGGAATACGCCTGCCGGGCGGGGAGC
>JBIIIX010000026.1:0-19260 GCA_044234415.1 Cyanobium sp. | reverse complement strand
GCAGGCCAGCCGGCACCCTTGCCGCCGCTGGCCCTTCAATATGCCGATTTCGCTGTCTGGCAGCGGAAGCAGCTGCAAGGAGAGGCGCTGGCGGTGCAACTCTCCTATTGGAAAGCGCGACTGGCCGGAGCGCCGGTGGTATTGGCCATGCCCACCGACCGCCCGCGCCCGGCGCAGTCCACGTTCCAGGGAGGTGAACGGCGCTTCCTGCTCCCCGCTGACCTGGTCGCGGAGCTGACGGCCCTTGGCCGATCGGTTGGCGCAACACTGTTTATGACCCTACTGGCTGCCTTTCAGGTGTTGCTGGGTCGCTACAGCGGCCAGGAGGATGTGCTCGTGGGCGCCCCCATCGCCAACCGCACCCAACCCGAGCTGGAAGCCATCATCGGTTTTTTTGTCAACACCCTGGTGTTGCGAGCCGACCTCTCCGGGAATCCGAGCTTTTTGGACCTGTTGGCGGAGGTGCGCAAGACAACAGAAGACGCATACGCCAACCAAGACGTGCCATTTGAGCGCTTGGTGGAAGAACTACGACCGGAGCGCCGCTTCAACTCCAACCCCTTGGTTCAGGTCGCTCTGGCTTTGCAGAACACGCCCGCAGAGCACCTGGAGTTGCCGGGGCTGCAGGTCAGCCCGTTACAGCCGAACATCCTGAGTGTCCGCCTGGACATGGAGCTGCATCTCTTCGAGACCGCGAACGGGCTGGAGGGCCATTGGCTGTACGCCACCGACTTGTTCGACGCCGCCACGATCGAGCGCATGACCACCAATTTCCAGGTCCTGCTCCGCGACATCGTCGCCCACCCCACCAAGCCAATCAACGCGCTGGCGATACTCAGCGCCAGCGAGCGGCGACAGGTGCTGATCGAATGGAACGACACGTCCACGCCGTATCCGCACGATCAGTGCGTCCACCAGAGATTTGAACAGCAGGCCGCCCGCCTGCCGGAGACCGTCGCCCTCCTGTTTGATGAGGGCTGGCCAACAACCCTCCCGCAAACGCTGAGCTACCGGGGTCTGAACGAACAGGCCAATCAGCTGGCCCACCGCCTGCGCCAGCTCGGTGTGGGACCGGACGTGTTGGTTGGCGTCTGCGTCGAGCGCTCGCCACTGATGATCATCGCTGTGCTGGGGGTGCTCAAGGCGGGCGGGGCTTACCTGCCATTAGATCCGCATTATCCAGCGGAACGGTTGGCCTTCATGTTGGCGGACGCGGCCCCCGCACTGGTGTTGACGCATTCGGCTCTGTTGACCCACTTGCCCCTCCAAGCCAGCCGCATCCTTTGCCTCGACACCGAGGCGGAGGCACTGGCCCGGCAACCCAGCCACAATCCCTCGTGCGCCACCACACCGGACAACCTGGCCTATGTCATTTACACCTCAGGCAGCACCGGACAGCCCAAGGGGGTGCTGGTGCCGCACCGAGGCTTGAGCAACGTGGCGGAGGCGCAGGCCCGCTTGTTCGGCCTGGGGCCAGGCGAACGAGCGTTGCAGTTCTCCTCGCTCAACTTCGACGCTGCGACGTTTGAACTCTGGACGGCGCTGGGTACGGGGGCGACCTTGTGTTCGGGGACACGCGACACGTTGGCCCCCGGGGAGCCACTGCACAGCTTTCTGGAGCGCCACCAGGTCTCGCTGGCCACCCTCACGCCCTCCACTCTGGCCGCCTTGCCGACGGCTCCACTCCAGGCGTTGCATACCCTCAATGTGGCCGGGGAAGCCTGCCCTGCGGCGCTCGTGGCGACCTGGGGCGCCAGCCGACGCTTCTTCAACCTCTACGGCCCCACGGAGGCCACCATCTGGGCCAGCCAGGGGCTCTGCGCCAACGACGGACAACCACCCTGCATCGGGGTGCCGATCGCCAACACCCGGATTTACATCCTGGACCGCAACAACAATCCAGCACCGATTGGCGTCGGCGGCGAACTGTGCATCGGCGGGGTGGGCGTGGCATGTGGCTATTGGAATCGCCCGGAGCTGACCGCAGAACGCTTCGTGCCAGACCCCTTCGCCGCAGAGACAGACGCGCGGATGTATCGCACGGGAGATATGGCACGCTGGCGGCCAGATGGCAGCATTGACTATCTTGGCCGCATCGACCAGCAGGTGAAGATTCGCGGCTTCCGCATCGAGCTGGGCGAGATTGAGGCCGCTCTGGCCTCCGATCCGGCATTGGCGGAGGCGGCTGTCCGCGTGGTCGAAGATCAGGCGAGCGGGCCGAGGCTGGTGGCTTACTTCGTTCCGGGGCAAAGCGACGACGCCACCCAAGCGGAACATGTCGAACAGTGGCAAACCTTCTATGAGGAGAGCTATGGGCAAGCTTCCGGCGGCATGGAAGATCCCACGTTCCGCATCGCCGGTTGGAACAGCAGTTACACCGGCGAGGCCATCCCAGCCAGCGATATGGCGGAGTGGGTGGAGGCGACCGTTGCGGAGTTGCTGGCGCTGAATCCAGCCGATGTGCTGGAAATCGGCTGCGGATCAGGTTTGTTGCTGGCACGTGTGGCCCCCGCGTGCAACAGCTACCTCGGCACTGATGTGGCCACCGAGGCGGTGGTTCATATCCAACAGCTGCGCGATTCCTTGCCGGAATTAGCCAACGTCAGCACCATGCAACGGGCAGCGGATGATTTCAGCGGGCTGCGCGACCAATCATTCGACCTGGTGATCCTCAACTCAGTAGTTCAATACTTTCCGAGTATTGATTACTTTCTACGCGTGATTGAGGGTGCTGTGCGCGTGCTCAAGCCCGGCGGAGTGCTCGTTTTGGGCGATCTGCGCAGCCTGCCCCTGCTGGCCGCCTATCACGCCTCAGTGCAGTTGTATCAAGCGGCCAACGAGCTGTCTCGCGCGGATCTGGCGGCACTGGTCGGCCAACGGATGGCGGACGAGGAGGAATTGCTATTGGATCCAGCACTATTCCAAGCCTTGCCGCACCATCTGCCCCGAATTCGACGCGTGGGTCTGCGCCTCAAGCGCGGCAAAAGCCACAACGAGCTCACGCGCTTTCGCTATCAAGCGCTCCTGGAGGTCGGCGAACCGGGAGGGCTGGTGGCGGAGACGCCCGTCTGGCCCAGCCATGACTGGCAACGAGAGGGCTGGAGCATCGGCGCTTTGCAGGATCACTTGCGGGTGCAGGGGCCCGATCGGCTGCTGTTGCGCAACATTCCCAACGGCCGCCTGCAAGCGGAGGCGCAAACACTCGACTGGTTGGCGTCTTCCCGGCAAGACACCGCCGGGCACTGGCGAGCCGAGCTGGGGGAAGAAGTCGCTGGCATCGACCCCGAAGCCCTGTGGGAATTGGCGGACGAGCTGCCCTACTCGGTGGAACTCACCCCCGCCTTTTCTGGCAAAGCAACCGCGATGGATCTGTATCTGGAGCGCCGCACCCCGAGCATCGGCTCTGCCCTGCCGCCGGCTTTGCCCATTGCCGAACGGCCGGAGCAATGGCGCGACTGCGCCAACAATCCGCTGCTCGGCAAACTCCAGCGGCGCCTTGTGCCGCAACTGCGCACCCGTCTCGCCACCCAACTGCCGGACCACATGATCCCGAGTGCCTGGATTGCCTTGAACGCGCTGCCCTTGACGCCCAACGGCAAGCTCGACCGCCAGGCGCTGCCCGCTCCGTCAGCCCTGCGGGCACCGTCGACCCACTTCGCCGCCCCGGGCACACCCACGGAGGTGACGACAGCGCTGATCTGGCAGGAGGTGCTGGGTGTGTCACCGATCGGCCTTGGCGACAACTTCTTTGCTCTCGGCGGCCATTCCCTGCTGGCCACCCAGGTGGTGGCGCGGGTGCGCAAACAGTTAGGCGTTGAGCTGCCCTTGCAAGTGTTGTTTGAAAGCGCCACCCTCGCCGCCCTGGCGGAGCGGATCGAAAATCATGCGTTGTTGCAAGCGCCGCAGAACGCACCAGACACCTGCAGCGAAGGGCGTGTGGAGCTGGTGTTGTGAAGCCGATTGACGTTTTCCTCGCCGATCTCAGCCGGCAAAACATCCAGGTGCAGCTCGATGGCGAGCAGATGCGCATTTCATCCAAGGTGGCCCTACCCACGGAGCTGGTGGACCAGCTGCGTCAACGCAAGCCCGAAATCCTGCGATTTCTTCGCCAACACGCCAAACCAGAGCCCCCTGTGCTGCGCCGTGCCGCACGTACCGACCCCTTGCCCTTGTCCCATGCCCAGGAACGCCTGTGGTTTTTGGATCAACTGGAGGGGGCGGGCAGCGCCTACACCATGCCGATGGCCCTGCGCCTGCAGGGACCATTGAGTATTGACGCCCTGGAGCGCAGCCTGCGGGAGCTGGTGTATCGGCATGAGAGCCTGCGGACCGTCTTTACCTCCCGGGACGGCCAACTCGCCCAAGTGATTGGCGCACCAGATTTTCGCCTGCCCCGGCACGACTTGACAGCCCTGCCATCCGAGGTTCGGGCCAAGGAGGCTCGGCGCCTCGCCGCCGAGGATGCGGAGAGCGCCATTGACTTAGTCCACGGCCCGGTGTTCCGGGCGACGCTGTTGTGTCTCAGCGAACAGGAGCATGTTCTGCTGCTCAATGTGCACCACATCGTTTCCGACGGATGGTCGATGGGCGTGTTGGTGCGGGAGCTGGCGACCCTGTATGGAGCGTTCCAGCAAGGCCTGCCCTCGCCGTTGCCCGAGCTGCCGATCCAATACGCGGATTTTGCGGTCTGGCAACGGGACTGGCTGGCCGGGCAGGCCATGGCGGAGCAGCTGGCGTATTGGAAGCGGCAGTTGGCGGATCTGCCATCCGCGTCGGGCCTGCCATTGGATTGGCCGCGCCCGGTTCGGCCCACCTGGGTTGGGAACAGTGTCCATCGGCAGCTGGCGGGGCCCCTGAGTGAGACGCTCAAGGCCCTGGGTCGGCAGCACGACACCACCCTCTTCGCCACCCTGTTGGCGGCCTTAAACCTCTTGCTGGCGCGCCTGACAGGCCAGGAGGATGTGGCCGTGGGCACCCCCTCGGCCGGTCGCCATCAGGTGGAACTGGAGGGGCTGGTGGGCTTTTTCTTGAATTCGCTGGTGTTGCGCACGGAGTTGGTCGGCAATCCAACGTTCTCAGAACTGTTGCGGCGCGTGAGCCGGGTGGCGTTGGAGGCGTTCGCCCATCAGGACGTTTCCTTCGAGAAGTTGGTGGCCGAGCTGCAACCGGCCCGTCAACCGGGACAGACCCCATTTTTCCAGGTGCTGTTCAATATGATCCCCCCGCAGGCTGAGCTTCCAAACCTGGCAGGCCTGCAAGTCGAGGCCTTCAAAACACCAGCGCTGGAGCGGGTCAAATTTGACCTCACCCTCTACGTCCAAGAGACGCGGGCGGGCCTGGATGTGCGGGCTCTCTACAACGCCGAGTTGTTTTCAGCCGCTCGCATCGAGCAGCTGCTGGATCAATACCTTCATCTGCTCGAACAAATCTCACGGAATGCCAGTCGCCCCTTGGACGCCTACTCCCTGGTGCCACCAACCGCTCGTGCTCTCCTGCCAGACCTGGCCCAGAAGTTGCCCGAGCCGGCCTACGACCCTGTGCACGAGCAGATCGCAGCCTGGGCCCGACGGGCGCCCACAGGGATTGCGGTTCTGCAAGGGGAGGAACGGTGGACCTACCAGGATTTGATGCTCCAGGCGGACGCCGTGACGGCCTGGTTGCGTGACGAGGGGCTCCATGGCGGGTCCGTGGTGGCCTTGTGGGGTCCGCGCAGTTTTGGCTTGGTTGCCGCGATGGTGGGCATCTGGGGCGGAGGTGGGGTGGTGCTGCCACTGGATCCGGGGTTGCCCCCCGCCCGGACCGAAGCGATGCTGGCCGAGGCGAGGCCCTGCCGCCTGATCCTTGTTGCTGATGACACCGACGGGTCGCCGGGCTGGCTGAGTGACTGCGGCCTGGCGGTGCTGTGGCTGCACCCCCACCGGGGATGGATCGACCCGGCTGGCCCGCATGAAGCGCCTGCTTCGGAGCTGGCCGCACCCGAGGCACTTGCGATAGCGCCGGATGCGCCCGCCTATGTGGTCTTCACCTCCGGAACCACGGGGATCCCGAAAGGGGTCATCGGCACCCACAGAGGATTGGCCCACTTTTTGCGCTGGCAAAGCCAAACCTTCTCCATCGATGTCGACGACAGAGCAGGGCAGTTGACCCGCCTGGCCTTTGATGTGGTGTTGCGCGACATCTTGGTTGCCCTGGTGAGTGGGGGAGGACTGGTGTTGCCGCCTAGCGAAGAGGGAATGGACGGGCGGTTGTTGATCGACTGGCTGGTCCGTGAGCGCATCACGCTGGTGCACGCGGTACCGTCGCTGGCGCAAGCCTGGCTGGCGGACATCCCCCCGGGCACGGCCTATGGGGGACTGCGCTTGGCCTTCTTTGCAGGAGAGCCCCTGCTGGCCCCGGTGGTGGAGCAATGGCGGGCTGTTTTCCCCCGGTGCGAGATCGTCAACCTGTACGGCCCCAGCGAGACCACGCTGGCCAAATGTTTTTACCGGGTGCCTTCCACGCCCGCGCCGGGTGTCCAGCCGCTGGGTTGGCCCTTGCCGGAGACCCAAGCGTTGGTGTTGCGAGACACCCGGCCATGCGGCGTGGGCGAGTTGGGGGAAATCGCCATCCGCACACCCTTCCGCAGCCTGGGTTACCTCAACCGGCCGGAGGAGCAACGTCGATTTATGCGCAACCCATGCACGGCCGACGCGAACGATTTGGTGTATCTGACCGGTGATCTCGGGCGCTACTTGCCCGACGGCTCGCTCAGCTTTGTTGGCCGCAGCGATGACCAGGTGAAGATCCACGGTGTGCGGATCGAGCCCCGGGGCATTGAAGCCGTCTTGGCACAGCATCCCGCTGTTCGCCAATGTGCCGTGATCGCTTTCGGCGAGGGTGTGGAGAGGCGTTTGGTCGCCTATGTGGTGGGACATGCCGGGGTTCGACTGTCAATCGCCCAGCTCCGCGAGCACTTGCACGGGCAACTACCCGACGCAATGATACCTGCGGCGTTTGTCGTGCTGGAGGCCTTGCCGCTGACAGCCAACGGCAAAACCGACCATCGGGCTTTGCCCCTGCCCAGCTTTGCCCCGTCGTCGGAGGAGAGGCTGTTTCCCCGCACGCTGCAGGAACATCGGTTGGTGCGGATATGGGAAGAGGTGCTGGGCGTCGCGCCGATCGGCGTGCGCGACAGCTTCTTTGCGCTGGGCGGGCATTCGCTGTTGGCAGTCCGACTGATGGGAAAGATCCGCGAATGCTTTGGTCAGGTGGTGCCATTGGAAACGCTGTTTCAACACCCCACCGTGGAAGCTCTGGCTCAAGTGCTGTCGCAGACACACGGCGAAGAATGGTGGTCACCGCTGGTGGGAATTCAAACCCATGGCGATGCACCGCCGTTGTTCTGTTTGCCGGGGATGGGCAGCAACGTGCTGTATTTTCATGCGCTGGCGGCTCGGCTGGGGATCGGACAACCCGTCTACGCCCTGCAAACGGCGGGGATGGACGGCATTACACCTCCGGACACCACAGTGGAGGCTGTGGTGGAGCGCTATTTGCCCGAGATCCGCCGGGTACGACCCCATGGCCCTTATCAATTGGCCGGCCACTCTTGGGGGGGCAAGATCGCATTCGCGCTTGCACAAGCACTCGCGAAGCAGGGCGAGGGGGTCAGCCTGCTGGCTCTGTTCGATTCAACGCCGCCCGGCCTGAACGATCCTGTCGGCGTGGTTTGGGATGAGGCGACGGTCGTCCATGAGATCCTTCTGGGGCTGCAGACGCGGCATGGGCTCGACTTCAAGGAGCCCTGCGGCCAAATCGCCGCAGCAACATCAGACGAACGGATCCGACTGCTGCGAACTTGCCTGGAGCAAGCCAATGGGCTGCCCCCTGGAACGGACCTGGCCCCTGTGAGAGGGATGGTGAACGTTTTTCAGACCGGCCTGACCATGGCTCATCGACCCAGGAACGATGTGAAGATCCCCATCACCTTTTTTGCGGCCCGCGACACAGGCGAGATGCTGATTCGACAGAAGGTGACAGGCTGGGAGCGACTCAGCCCTGTCACAGTTGAGATCGTGCCCGGAGCCCACGCGACACTGCTGGATGAACCTCATGTGCGAGTATTGGCTGAGCGACTAACCACCTACTTGGTCGCCCACAAGGCCGAGCACCTTTGATCCTTCCCAAAACTTTAAGGGCCGTGAAACCCACAACGAAACCCGTCTCCATCCTCGGAATCAATTCTGTTTACCACGAATCCTCCGCCTGCCTAATTCAGGATGGACGATTGGTCGCCGTTGCCGAAGAGGAGCGTTTCAACCGAATCAAACACGGCAAACCCGCCAAGGTGGACAATGCCGATGAATTACCAGAACAAGCGATTGCCTTCTGCCTGCGCAGCGGCGGATTAGGCAGCATTGCGGATGTCGACTTCATTGGCTATCCCTTTGAGCCGGAGGACCGATTGCGAAAAAACCGTGCCTATCAGCATAGCTACAGCTTGCCCGAGGGCGATTTTGGCACCTTTGCTGGCGAACAGCAATTTTACCAATCGAATTTAAGCGTTGAACAGAAAATCAGGGGCATGGGATATCAAGGACGCTTCTTCTATCTCGATCACCACGCCTGCCATGCTGCAAGCGCGTTCTATGTCTCCGGCTACGAGGACGCTGCCGTGCTGGTGGTGGATGGCATTGGCGAATTTGAATCTACAACTCTTTTCAAAGGTGAGGGCACACGGCTCAACAAGTTGCGCCATTTAGAATACCCCAATTCCCTGGGCTTTCTTTGGGAAAAGATGTCTGCGTTTCTAGGGTTCAGCCCCTACGACGCCGCCAAAGTCATGGGCCTCTCCTCCTATGGCGAACCAGGTCTCTATAAAAATGCGCTGGCAGAGCTTCTGCATATCCGTGACGACGGCAGCTTCACGATTGACGACGACCTGGCACATCTGCGCAATGGCAGTTTCCAAGCCTTGGAAGGCCTTTTTCGCGCCCCCAAACTGGACAAGCCTGTGGGTAGCATCAACAGCGAGACGCAGAAATATGCTGACATTGCCGTAGCATTACAAATTGCCACAGAGGAGATCTTCATCAAGCTGGCAAGACAGCTGCGACAAGAGACCGGCAGCCAGCATCTGTGCATGGCGGGCGGCGTGACGCTGAACTGCGTCGCGAATGGCTATCTCGGTTATGAAAAGATATTTGACAACTTTTACGTGCAGCCCGCCGCTAATGACGCCGGTACGTCCATTGGAGCCGCCTATTTGATCTGGCACCATATGCTGGGTCAACCTCGGCAAGCTGTTAGCAAAAGTCCATACCTGGGCCCCGATTACTCCGATGCCCAGATCAAGGCCGCCCTTGAAGCCTGCGGCCTCACTTTCCGACAAAGCAACGCCATCGAAGCGGAGACCGCGCAAATATTGGCAGACGGCAAGATCATCGCCTGGTTCCAAGGGCGGATGGAATTGGGGCCGCGCGCCTTGGGCAATCGCTCCCTCCTGGCCGATCCCCGAAGCAAAGACACGGTCGAGTTGATGAATCTCAAAGTCAAGCACCGCGAAGCCTTCAGACCCTTCTGCCCCAGCGTGCTGGCCGAAAGGGCCGCGGAGTGGTTTGAATTGCCGGAACCCGTGCCTGAGGTGGCGGATTATATGCTCGGCGCGTTCCGAGCGAAGAAAGATAAAGCGCATCTAATCCCCGCTGTCGTCCACTTCGACGGCACGAGTCGCATTCAGACCGTGCGCAGCGACACGAATCCAAGATTTCACCGCTTGTTGACAGAAGTGGAGAAGCGCACGGGTGTTCCTGTACTCTTAAACACCTCCTTCAACGACCAGGAGCCGATCGTTTGCACACCCGAGGATGCGATTGCGACGTTTTTAAAAACTGAAATTGATTACCTGGCTATCGGCAATTACTTAGTGGCGAAGGCCGCACATTAAACCTAACCAAATGGATGGCCTCCCTTCCTTCCTCTCTCCCAAAACCACCGACATGACGGACCTTGATTCTCTGTTTCGCGATGTGGCGAAAGGTAAACGTTTGAGCCCAGTGCATGATCTGTGGATTCTGACCGACGCCATCGATTATCCAGGTGTAGACCAGGTCTTCCCGATGTATCCTGAGCAACCGTTTTTCCTGGATGAATGGGACAAGACAGCCTTGCAGGGGGCCCATGTGCTGGAGATCGGCTTGGGGTCTGGGGTGCTCTCCATTGGCGCCATCAAAGCTGGTGCCAAGCAGGTCACCGCACTAGAAATCAATCCGCGCGCCAAATTGTATGCTGGGTTGAATGCACTTCTCAACGGGATCAGCGACGGACTTTGCATCATTGATGGGGACGTGGAGGACCCCTGGGCACCCGTAAAGGGCAACATATTTGACTACATCATTTCCAACCCGCCGTTCATGCCAACCCCCCCGGAATCCAGTCATTATTTCCACTCGGGAGGTGGCGGAATCCTGGGCATGGATTTTTTGGCGAACATCTTTCGCCAGCTTGATGATCATCTGTCACCCACCGGGCATGCACAATTCGTCACTGCAGCTCCCGGAGATCACAACTTGCCCACGGCTTTGTTGGCGCTTGTGAACCAATATTTAAGCGGCTGCACACGAGTAAAGATTGATCCCCTGGCCATTCCCTTCGAGGCCCTAAGCCATCATCTTCCAGAGGGCTTTCCAAGCTCAGCCATTGAAGCCACGAACCAGCAACTGCAAGACCAAGGGATCACGCATCAATACTTGTGCGTGATCCATTATGCTAAGGGGGACAAGTCTGTCACCACGGAATTGACAGAGCCCCATCCCGCCTGGGATCTGCCACTCGCCACCCCCCAGGGACTTCCCTAGCCATGCCTGTAGCCGCCCTCCCTGTCGTGCGGTCCGACCAGAGACACGGCCCATGATCCCGGTCTTTGTTGTTGTTGCCTTAGGGGGCGGCACCGT
This sequence comes from Cyanobium sp., assembly GCA_044234415.1. Lineage (GTDB taxonomy): Bacteria > Cyanobacteriota > Cyanobacteriia > PCC-6307 > Cyanobiaceae > Cyanobium. The sequence goes on along the minus strand of JBIIIX010000026.1, from coordinate 8,329 downwards.
CCTCGCCGCTGTGGCAGGCCGATGGCGACAGCCCACGCTTCTCGACAGGCTGACGTCATCAGCCCGGGCTCCCAAGGCGCAAGCCTTGCCGAGGGAAACCCCCGGCGCCACGGCGCAATCCACGACAGCAGACACCCCCGGAGCCGTCCGCAGCTCTTTGACCGGTTTGGACGAGGTGTATCAGACCTTCGTGCAAACCCATCTCGACCCCTGGCTAGTGGGACGGTTAAGGGATGAGCAAATGCTGGTTCTTACCAAGGGGGAGCTGCGGGAGTTGAATCCAATGGAGAAGCGCACCAATCGCGGCTTGGCGCTTGGTGCAGGTGGACTGATGTTGATCGTGCTGACGCGACTGACCGCCTGGCCCCTCACCCCCGTCGTGGTGGCCCTCGGCATTTACAACTCCTGGCCTGGAGTTCGGGAGAGCTGGCGGATTGCCGTGGAGGAGCGCCGCTTCAGTTTGATGCACCTGATGCTGCTTTACGTTGGCTCGTTATGGTTTGGCGGCAATTATCTGATCGGAACCCTCGGGATCATTTTTGGTGGCATGTGCCAAAAGGTCGAGTTACTAACCCAGACGGTCACCCGCCATAACCTGACCCACCTGCTGGGCGAGCAACCCTCCCGAGTGTGGGTCGTTAAAGATAATGTCGAAATTCAAATCCCGTTTGAAAAACTCCAACTCGGAGACGTTGTCGTGCTCACGGCAGGCCAACCCGTCCCGGTGGACGGCGTCGTGGTGCAGGGCACCGCCACGGTGGATCAACACCGGCTAACCGGCGAGTCTCAACCCGTGGAAAAGCTGTCAGGCGATCCGGTCCTAGCCGCGACCCTGGTCCTGGGCGGCAAGATCTTCGTCCGCGTGGAGAAGACCGGGGCCGAAACCGCTGCCGCCCACATCGGAGACGTGCTCAACCGCACGGTGGAACGCCAGGAGATCAGCCTCGCGGATCAGTTCAAGGATGTCGAAAAGTATCGGTGGCCCATGCTGGCCGGTGGCGCGCTCGGCTGGCTCATCCGCGGACCAGCAGCGGCAATGGCGATGCTCGGTTGCAATTTCATGTTGAGTCAGGTTCCGCTTCGGCTGCTCACTCTGCTGAACGGGTTGGGAACCGGAGCGGAACGGGGCATCTTGATCAAAGACGGGCGAGCGCTTGAACGGCTCACGACCATCGACACTGTGGTGTTTGACAAGACCGGCACGCTCACCCTGGAACGTCAGCAGGTTGTGCGGATCCATTGCTGCGCAGACGACGCGGAAGCGGAGGTGTTGGCGTTTGCCGCTGCCGCAGAACAGCGCCAGAGCCATCCCATCGCCCAGGCAATCCTCACGGCGGCGGCGGAACGTCAGCTAACCCTGCCGTTCCTTGATGAGGCTCATGTCGAGCTGGGGTTTGGTCTCAAGGCCCTCATCCAAGGCCAGCGGGTGTGGGTGGGCAGTGAACGCTTTCTCGCGATGGAACACCTCATGCCGCCTCCGGAACTTCTGGATGCGCAAGCCGCCGCCCACGCACAAGGGCATGCACTGGTGTTCGTGGCGGTGGGGGAGGCGGTGACGGGAGCCATCGAACTGGCGGCGGTTCTGCGGCCAGAAGCAAAGGACACCGTCGCCTGGCTCCGCCACGAGGGCTTGGCGCTTTACATTCTCTCCGGCGACCAGGACGCCCCGACCTCCCGATTGGCGGCTGAGCTCGGCATGGACGGCTTCTTTGCCAATACGTTGCCGGAACAAAAGGCTGAGCGCGTGAAGGCTTTACAGGAACAAGGCAGGAAGGTGTGTTTCATCGGCGACGGCATCAATGACGCCATTGCCCTGCGCCAAGCGGAGGTCTCGATCTCCCTCAGAGGCGCCACCACCGTGGCCACCGATGCCGCCCAGGTGGTGCTGATGGATGATGATCTCAATCAACTGCGATTGTTATGGGAATTGGCCGAGGGCTTTGAGCGCAGCCTGGCCAGCAACAATCGCCGATCGCAACAGTTCAGCCTCCTGGCCGCTGCCGGGGTGCTGGCGCTACCATTCGGATTTTGGACAACAGAACTTTTGTGGAGCGTTCAAGTCATCGTAGGGGTCAGAATCGCGCAGCAGACCCTGTTGGACGCCGAAGTGGACGACGAACCGGGCCATTGAGGCCAGGGATTGATAACCATTATTCAGATAGCGGACGCTCCCCTTCCTTGCCTCATCTCTCACCTTTTTCTCCCGCACTCCTCATCAGAAAGGCCTAAACACGCTGTTGGCGATGGCAAGGCGTTAGCCAACGTCATGCAGGTCCTGAAACTTTTCATCGGCCCTGGAATTCAGGGGTTGGGAGCCGCGGCTCCGGCGCCTTGAAGGGGAGAACCCATGGAGGGCCGCGAATCGCCCCTAAAGCCGCTCCAGCTCTTGAGTTCGTCAAGCGTGAGCACGCCCTCACGCCGCTCGTTGCCGAACACCCAGGTGGGGTAAGCCTGAATGCGGGCGGCCTGGCAGCGTTCCCGTTGCTCTGGTTGCTTGTCGCACTCCACGTAAGGGAGCTGGTTGCCCGCTTCCTGGCCGAACAGGTTCTTCTGCTTGAAGCAGGCCGGACACCACCAGGCGCCGTAGAATACGAAGCCCCTGGCCCTTAGGAACGCGCTCAGGGCCTGCTGTTCCGCACTGGAGGCAGCCATCGGTTGGCCCACGTGGGGGCTGGTGGAATCCTGCGGCGGCCCGGGGGCCGCCGCCCGCGCCACCGGGACGGCGGACGCCAGCCACAGGCATGCCGTCGCCCCGAGACTCAAGGGCAGATCACCCAGGCGGCGAGAACGCACGATCACGAAGGTCTGCGAAGCAGGGGTTTGATCGTAGGTCGGACATGCTCGGCGCTTCTGGGCGATCCCGCCCGATTGCCGTCAGCAGACGTTCGGGCTTCCGCCCCTGCCAGCCCGACGGTTTGAGCCCGCGTCGCTGGAGAATGAACCCCTTGCTGAGCCTTCACTGCGGTGAATCAGGCGCGGCGATCGTCCGAGGCCCTCCTGATGAGCGTGAACGGCTACCGCGATTACTTCAGCATCCTCGGTGTGGAGCGGAGCGCGGACGCCGACGCCGTCAAGAAGGCCTTTCGCCGCCTGGCCCGCCAGTACCACCCCGATGTCAATCCGGGCGATGCCACCGCGGAGGCCAAGTTCAAGGAGATCAGCGAGGCCTACGAGGTGCTTTCTGATCCGGACAAACGCCGTCGTTACGAGCAGTTCGGTCAGTACTGGAACCAGGGTGGCGGTGGCACCGGCGTCGATGTCGACTTCAGCCGCTACGGCAACTTTGATGAGTTCATCAACGATCTGCTCGGGCGCTTCGGCGGTACCGGAGCGGCGAGCGGCTTCGGCGCACCGGGCGGGTTCGGCTTCGGCAGCGGTTTCCCCGCTGGCTTCAGCACCGGCTTTGGGGGGCCAGGCCGGGCGGCGGCGCCCGTCGACCTTGATGCTGAGGTGAATCTCAACCTCAGCTTCTCCGATGCCTTCCGTGGTTGCGAACGCACCCTGGCGGTGAATGAGGAACGGGTCCAGGTGCGCATTCCAGCCGGCGTCAAAGAAGGCAGCCGCCTGCGCTTGAAGGGCAAGGGCAACCTCCAACCCGGTACCGGCCGCCGCGGTGATCTGTATCTGAACCTGCGGCTCCAGGCCCATCCAATCTGGCGCCTCGACGGCGACCAGCTGCGCGCCGAACTGCCGCTCAGCCTCGATGAACTGGCCCTCGGTGGTGAGGTGCGGGTGGCGACGCCCGATGGCGAAGCCACGGTGCAGGTTCCCCCGGGGATGACCCTCGGCCGCAGCCTGCGCCTCAAGGGCAAGGGATGGCCCTTGGCCAGCGGACGGGGTGACCTGCTGCTCACCCCCAGCCTCAAGTTGCCCCAAACCCTCAGCGACCAGGAGCGCAGCTTGCTTGAGCAGCTGCGCCAAGCCCGCAGCGCCGATCCACGCCAGGGCTGGGCGGCGTCGGCCCGGCTGTAGGGCTCGGACGCCAGCCGCCGTCCGAGGAGCCCCTGCCCTGGCAGCCACCAACCCCGGATGCCCCATCTGGGCTGATGGCGCTGCTGGCCTGGTTCGTCTCACCGGGGCGGTCCGTAGGATCCGGCCAGACTGATTCCCCGCATGGATCTCTCCTATCGGCCGCGAAGGCTGCGGCGCACCCCCGCCCTGCGGGCCATGGTGCGCGAGCATCAGCTGGCCGCCAGCGATTTCATCTACCCCCTATTCGTGCATGAAGGGGCGACGAATGAGCCGATCGGCGCCATGCCAGGCGCCAACCGCTGGAGTTTGGAGGGGCTGCTGGAGGAGGTGGGCCGGGCCTGGGATCTTGGCATTCGCTGTGTGGTGCTGTTCCCCAAGGTGGCCGATGGCCTCAAAACGGAGGATGGCCTGGAGTGCACGAATGAGCATGGCCTGATCCCGCGAGCGATCCGCAGCCTCAAGGAGGTGCACCCCGGCATGATGATCATGACCGATGTGGCCCTGGATCCCTACAACTGTGACGGCCACGATGGCATCGTGTCGGAAGAGGGAATCGTGCTCAATGATGAAACCGTTGAAATTCTCTGTCGCCAGGCGGTGGTGCAGGCCCGTGCCGGAGCCGACCTGATCGGGCCGAGCGACATGATGGATGGGCGGGTGGCAGCGATTCGCGAGGCCCTCGATGAAGAAGGCTTCACCCATGTGGGCATCATCAGCTATACCGCCAAATATGCTTCCGCCTATTACGGCCCCTTTCGCGAAGCCCTCGACTCGGCACCACGCAGCGGCTCCAGCAAGCCGATCCCCAAGGACAAGAGCACCTATCAGATGGATCCCGCCAACGCCCGCGAGGCCCTCACCGAGGCATTGCTGGATGAACAGGAAGGCGCCGACATCCTGATGGTGAAGCCCGGCCTGGCCTACATGGACATCATCCATCGCCTCCGCGGTGAGAGCGAACTGCCGATCGCCGCCTACAACGTGTCTGGCGAATACAGCATGGTGAAAGCGGCGGCGGAGCGCGGCTGGATCGACGAGCGGGCGGTGGTCCTGGAAACGCTTCTCAGCTTCCGGCGGGCCGGTGCCGACCTGATCCTCACCTACCACGCCTGTGATGCTGCCCGCTGGCTGCAGCGGGGCTGAGCCGCCCCATGTGCCCGGCGCGCGAATGCCTCGATTCAGGGGGGGGAGCAGCTGAGGGGCATGTCCCGTGCGCTGCTGCTTGCTGAGCAGGTCAGCGAATGGCGGCTGAGTTGATTTCCACCTGGGTGGGGAAGGGGATCTGGATGCCCTCGGCGTCTAAACGCGCCAACAAGCTGATATTCAGCTGGTGCACAGCATCCTTGAACTCGCCGAGGCTGGCATGGCTGCCATGAAAGCGAAAGATGATGTCGTAGCTGAAGGCATTGATGAGCATCAGCCGACAGCTCTGTAGGGACAGGCCGGCGATGCCGTTGACCGTTTCAGCAATCATGGCGGGTAGGCGGCGCAACTGCTGCTCGCTCGTGTCGTAGCTCACGCCCAGCGTGATCGTGGACAGGCGCACCTGCTCCACCAGCTGCTGCAGCCGCATCAGCACCTGCTCCCGGAGTTCCAGATATCGGCCCCAGTCATGCAGCGCCACCATCGCCATGAAGATCAGGATCAGGGCGTCGGAGTGGGTCTGCTCAATGCTCAGGGTCTGTTCCTGGAGCTCGGGGATGCCGCGGAAGCTGTGGCGCGACAAGCTGATCAGATCATTCACCTGCTCGGGTGAAAGCCGCTGCTCGATCTCCAGCCGCAGTTCGAGGGACTGCATTGCCGGCGCACTGGCATCCTGGCTGCGGCGGGAATAGTTCACGATCGTTTCCTCTTCGGCGATCGCATTGGGAATGGTGACCCGGCTTTCGAGGGTCTGCAGCTCGAGGGAGCGCAAACCGATCTTGGTCACGAAGCCAAGGTTGTTGCCGATGCGGCAGAACTCCCCAACCCGCAAGGGCCGGTCGGTTTGGATCGCCAGACCGGCGAAGAGATTGCCCAACAGCTTGCTGGCCCCAAGACCAATCGCCAGGCCGGGCACCGCGGAAAAGGCCAGCACCGTGGAGGACGGCAAGCCCAGGTCAACCAGCAGTTTGTAGATCAGCCAAGCCCCCACCACCGCACCCAGCACCCGGCAGACGGGCATGACCAGATTGGTGACGCGCCGCAGCTGCAGCTCTGAACCGCCGCCGCGCAACTTCACGAGCCATTCGGCGAGCGAACGGCCAAAGGCCTCGAACAAAAAGAAAGCAAAGATGCTGGCTGCTGTGAAGTAGCATATAAAGAAAAAGTATGTGAAAACAATTAGTGGCAATCCGGTAAAGTTGATGCTGTCATCAATGAGATAATCGAAGCCACTCGTGAGCGGCAGAATTGGCAGCACCAGCAGCACCCGGTACCAAGCAACATTATCCTGCTCCCACGACTTGCTGCGTTGATGATCAAGCTGCCAGTAGCGATAGGTATGCAGCAGCCGGCGCAGCAGAACCATGCAGATCGCCGCGTAGATCAGCAGGGCCAGAAGCGCCGCCAGGATCTGGAACAACGTTTGCTCAAACAGCGTGATCTCCAGGATTTTCCGGAACTGCTCGTCCAGGCGCAAGTACCACTTTGGTGGCACGATATAACCCGGCGACGACGAGTATGAGGCATACATGCCCGGGGTGGCGAAGGGCTGATGGATCCGGGGCTTGCTGGCGATCTCGTCATACATCCTGCGGATATTGACAACCGTTGCTGGCGCAAATACGAATCCCGATCGGCCATCAGCCACGGCTTTCTCCCGAATCAGTGTGATCGCGGTCTTGGGAATCGTCCAGCCTTCAGTGGATAAAATAGGTCCACCATCGCGTTGCTTGAGATCAGCTGAATCGGGGATATGGATTGGCTCACGGCTGTTGGTCAGCACGTGATCCAGCACCTCCTTGAGCTGCATTGCCGCCTCATCCGCCATATCTTTGCGCACACTCTCGGGGAAGCGGCTGGCATCCAGCGACTCCACCGCCATCCCGAACAATCGATCGGCAATTCCGATCCGCTGGCGTGCCTGGTCACCCCAAAAAAAGCCTGGATCGCGATCCACCTGATCGCTCACCTTGCTGATCTGCCGCTGCACCTCGGTCATCACCGCATAGAAGTTGAGCAGCGTCTCGCGCGGGCTCTCCCCCACCACATGGCCGAGTTGCGAGTCGCGCCAACGAAGCTGGGTGTCCAGAAGCTCCGCATAAAAGGGCTGGGCCGTGATCGGGATCACCGCGTCGCTGGATCGGGCGATGGGTGGTTGGGTCCACGCCTGCTGCCAGGGCGCCAGCACCACCAGCACCAGGGCCAGCAACGCGCCCACGACCGCTCGAAACCGGCGGCTGCGGAACCGCCGAGCCTGCGCCTTGCCCATCGTGGTTGCACCAACGAGGCGCCATTGTCCCCGACCGGAATGGAGCGGCGCCCTTGAGCACCCTGCAGCTGCACCTGTTGTCGAATGCTCTTGGCGATCGCCGCGGTCCACGCCTGGGATCTCAATCGCCGATCCAGCCGCGATTACCCTGCCCCGTTCGCAGCGAGCTCTCCAGCGACCTTCCGAAAAGCCAGGGAGGGAACGCCATCGCCAGCGATCTCACCGCAGCCATCTCACCAGAGCCATCTCACCGCAGCCATCTCAGCGCAGCGATCTTTGCGCGCGGGGTGGGGGCTTGATTCGGCCCTGGGGCACCGGCTCCCTGGAGCGTGGGCAGCTGCCCGCTCCACCCAGCGCTCCCGCGGGGCCGTGCCGGGGCCAACGGCTGCCGGCGGAATCTTCTGGGTCAGCCGATTCCGCCGCGGCGCGGCCAGCCGCCCCGTTGGCCGAGAATGAAACCAGTGAGCTTCCCCGCCATGGCGCCGGCCGCCGACCCCGCCACCCCCGCCGACCCCGTCACCCCCGCCGAAGCCTCCATCGCCCCGGCCCAGGTGCACCGCCTCGGCCATGTGGCGCTGCGGGTGGCTGACATGGAGCGGGCCAAAGCGTTTTATCGCGGCCTCGGGCTGGAGGTCACCTGGGATGCGCCCGATTGGACGTATCTGCAGTCGCCCTTGACCGGCGACGGCGTCGCCCTGCTCAGCCCCGACTACAAGGCGGCGGGGCCCCATGCGGCCTTCCACGTGGAGGATCGCGGTGCCTTGGCGGCCATCCACAGCCAACTCGCGGATGGGGGCCACGCCGTGGGGCCGATCCATGACCACCGCGATGGCACCGCCTCGTTCTATCTGCAGGATTCCGAGGGCAACTGGCTGGAGATCCTCTACGAACCCCCCGGCGGCATTCCCTCGAATGTGGGCGCCGCCGCGATCCCGGCCCCGGGCC
>JBIIIX010000025.1:0-19392 GCA_044234415.1 Cyanobium sp. | reverse complement strand
GCTCCGCCTGGCCGAGGAACACCGGCTTGAACGGCAGCATGCCGGCGATTGTGAGCAGCACCGTGGGATCGTCCGGCACCAGCGAGGCGCTGGCCAGGCGCCGATGGCCGCGCTGGGCGAAAAAGCTGAGGAAGGCTTCGCGGATCTCGGCGCCGCTGCGGGGCCGTGAACCGGCGTCCTGGTGAGCGCGGGCGGCAGCCATGGCGGGCGGGGCATCGAGGCGAACGGATTCATGATCGCCCAGCGTCCCCAAGGCCAGGCGCCCCAGCCACTGCCACTGCCTCTGCCACTGCCACTGCCACTGCCACTGCCTCAGGTCTAGGCGCAGGGTGCTGGCCCCGCCGAGCCCGGTGGCGCTCGCCCCACGGCCAGGCATGATCGGTGATATGCCAACGACGGGTCTGTGTTGCCCCTTCCGCCGGCTGTTCCCACTGATCGCCCGGCTGTTCCCGCTGATCGCCCGGCGGTGCCCGTGGACCGCAGCCATTTGCGGCTGCGCTCCCTCTCCTGGGCCCTGCTGGCGGCCCTGGCGGCGGGGGCGCTTGCGGGCGTCGCCAGCCAGCCGCTGCCCCCTGGCGCCTGGGGCCAGGCCCTGGAGAGCGAGCTGCGGGCAGCGGGATGCGGGTTCTTCTACGGCTTGCTGGCGTTCCACCTGCAGCGGGTCGATCCGGACGACGGCCATCTCCAGGCCGGCCTGGTGGGAGCGGTCTGCGGGTTGCTCAGCTTGGGCCAGCCCTTACCGGCGCCAAGCCTGGGTTCGTTCACCGTGGCGGACCTGCTGTCCGCAATGATGGGATGGCTGGATGTTTGGTTGCCGCTCTGGCTGCCGTTGATCGGCAGTGCTCTGCTGCTGCAGCTTGTCCAGCGTGTCGTGCCATCCCTAAGGCCATGATCACGGCCCCCCCTGCCCCCATGTCGGTGGATGGTGGTTCTGTTCAACGCCGTTCGCTTCGGCCATGAGCCTGTTGCATGCCACCTGGCTGTTCCCGCCTGAAGGGGCAGGCGGAAGGCTGTTGCTTTGGGCCGATACCTGGCGGGTGGCCGAACCGATCCAGCCCGGAGCGGAAGTTCCAGACCATCCCCTGGCCCTCGACTTCGACGACCTAGCCACCTGGCTGGATGACAACGGTCTTTGGTCCGAGGCCCTGCGGCCGGCCAGCGCCTCCCTCACCCTGCCCAGCCGGGGCCAGGCCCAGCGCGGCCAGCGCCGCGGCGGCGAAGCCGCGGCCTGGAGCGGTCTGCCGCTCCAGGCCGGTGAGCCCATCCCCCAAGATGTGAGCTGGTGGCCCTGGCGGGTGGAGGGTCTGGCCCTCGATCCCGCCGCCGCGGCCGAATGGCTCAGTGGTTTGCCGCTCTCGGGCGACAATCCCGGCCTCGCCGATGAGCTGCGCTGGTGGAGCCATCTGCAGCGCTGGGCCCTGAGCCTGATCGCGCGAGGCCGCTGGTTGCCCCAGGTGGCCGAAGGCCGTGGCTTCTGGCTGCCCTTGCTCAACCGCGAAACAGATCGCCATCGGCTCGAGGAGCTCGCCTCCCAGCTGCCCCAGGTGGCCACCTGCGCCAGCGCCGTGGGCGGCACAGCCGAAAAGGCCCTCACCTGCCGCCGGCCCGGCAGCGGACGCCTGCGCGTGGCCAGCCTGCTGGAGGCCCTTCTGGATGGCCAGATGCGCCGCGGCTTCCAACCGGATGCCAATGGTCTCGACCCGCTGCTGGAGGCCTGGCAGCGCAGCCTCGCCGGCGGCAACGGCCAGCTGCGGTTGGGGGAGGAGGAGGTGGAACGCCTGGAGATCGCCACCCATCATTGGCTGGAGGCGGTGGCGGGGCGTCTGGCGCCGGCCCGAGCCTGCCTGGAGCTGTTCACGCCGCCGGAGGGCGAGGAGCAGTGGGAGCTGCGGTTCGCCCTGCAAGCGGAGGCCGATCCCAGCCTGCGGCTGCCCGCCGGCGCCGTCTGGGCGGCGGGAGACCGGGTGCTGCAGATGGGGGAGGTGGCGGTGGACCATCCCGGCGAGCTGCTGCTCGAAGGGCTGGGGAGATCGTTGCAAGAGTTCGAGCCGATCCTGCGGGGCCTGGATAGCGCGGCACCGGAGGCCATGCAGCTGACGCCGGCCGAGGCCTTTGTGCTCGTGCGCACCGCCGCCAACCGGCTGCGCGACAAGGGCGTGGGCGTGGTGCTTCCCGAGAGCCTCAGCGGCGGCCTGGCCAGCCGGCTGGGGTTGGCGATCGAGGCGGAGCTGCCCACCAGCTCCCGCGGCTTCACCCTCGGCGAGGGCCTGAGCTGGCGCTGGCAGTTCATGATCGGCGGGGTCACCCTGACGCTGCGCGATCTGGAGTCGCTCTCGGCGCGGCGCAGCCCGCTGGTGCAGCACAAGGGGGCTTGGATCGAACTGCGCCCCAACGACCTCAAGCACGCCGAACGCTTCTGCGCCGCCGATCCCAGCCTCAGCCTCGACGACGCGCTGCGGCTCACCGCCTCGGACGGGGAGACCTTCCACCGGTTACCGGTGCATCGCTTCGAGTCGGGGCCCCGATTGCTGGCGGTGCTCGATCAGTACCACCAGCAGAAGGCTCCCGACCCCCTGCCGGCGCCTCCAGGTTTCGCCGGGCAGCTGCGGCCTTACCAGGAGAGGGGGCTGGGCTGGCTGGCGTTCCTGCACCGCTTCGACCAGGGGGCCTGCCTGGCGGACGACATGGGCCTTGGCAAGACGATCCAGCTGCTGGCGTTCCTCCAGCACCTCAAGGCCGAACAGGAGCTGCGCCGCCCGGTGCTGCTGGTGGCCCCCACCTCCGTGCTCACCAACTGGAAGCGGGAGGCGGCAGGCTTCACGCCGGAGCTGGCGGTGCGGGAGCACTACGGGCCGCGGCGACCCAGCGACGAGACCGCCCTGCGCAAGGCGCTGGAGGGTGTGGATCTGGTGTTGACCAGCTATGGCCTGCTTCAGCGCGACAGCGAGCTGCTGGAGGCGATCGACTGGCAGGGGGTCGTGATCGATGAGGCCCAGGCGATCAAGAATCCTTCCGCCAAGCAGAGCCAGGCGGCCCGGGATCTGGGGCGCCCCGGCCGCGGCGGCCGTTTTCGCATCGCCCTCACCGGCACGCCGGTGGAGAACCGCGTCAGCGAGATCTGGGCCCTGATGGACTTCCTCAACCCGCGGGTGCTGGGCGATGAGACCTTTTTCCGCCAGCGCTACCGATTGCCGATCGAGCGCTACGGCGACATGAGCTCCCTGCGGGATCTCAAGGCCCGGGTTGGTCCCTTCATCCTGCGGCGCCTCAAGACCGATCGATCGATCATCTCCGACCTGCCGGAAAAGCTGGAGCTGCGCGAATGGGTGGGGCTGGTGGCGGAGCAGCGCAAGCTCTACAACCGCACCGTGGAGGAGAGCCTCGACACCATCGCCCGGGCGCCGCTCGGGCAGAAGCATGGCCAGGTGCTCGCCTTGCTCACCCGCCTCAAGCAGATCTGCAACCATCCGGCCTTGCTGCTCAAGCAGGAGGAGGTCGGCGCCGACTTCGGTTCGCGCAGCGCCAAGTTGCAACGCTTGGAGGAGATCCTCGAGGAACTGCTGGAGGCCGGCGATCGGGCGCTGCTGTTCACCCAGTTCGCCGAGTGGGGGCACCTGCTCAAGGCATGGCTGGAACGGCGCTGGCGCCAGGAGGTGCCGTTCCTGCACGGCGGCACCAGCAAAGCCGAGCGCCAGGCGATGGTGGATCGCTTCCAGGAGGATCCCCGCGGTCCGCAGTTGTTCTTGCTGTCGCTGCGGGCTGGTGGGGTGGGTCTCAACCTCACCCGCGCCAGCCATGTGTTCCATGTGGACCGCTGGTGGAATCCGGCCGTGGAGAACCAGGCCACCGACCGCGCCTACCGCATCGGCCAGCAGAAGCGGGTGTTGGTGCACAAGTTCATCACCAGCGGCTCCGTGGAGGAGCGCATCGACCGGATGATCGAGCAGAAGGCCAAGTTGGCGGCAGACATCGTCGGCTCTGGGGAGGACTGGCTGGGCGGTTTGGCGATGGAGCAGTTGCGGGAGCTGGTGGCGCTCGAGGAATCGTGAACGGTGGCGCCCGCGACGGGCATGGGCCGCCAAGCCTGGCGCGGCCTCGCCGCCAGGGGCAACGGCAGCGGAAGGCAGCTCAGGCTTGAGCCTGGGCCGACGCGGCGTCGGTGCGGCTCAACGCTTCACGCTTCGATCAGACCCTCCACCAGGCGTTGCAGTCCCTCGGCTAAGACCGCCTCGGAGGTGGCGAAGCAGAGGCGCAGGTGACCGGCGGCTCCTTCGCCGAACCAGCGCGGCGTCCCCGGCACCACAGCCACCCGCTGGCGCTCCAGCAATCGGGCCGCCACGATGTCGGCCGGCGGGGACTCCCGAGGCAGGCGCAGCCAAGCCACGTAGGTGGCCTGGGGGGGACTGAACTCCAGCCCGGGAACGGCGACCAGGGAGGCCGCCACCTGGTCGCGGCGTGCCTGGAGGTGTTGCAGGAAGGCCTGTTGCCAGCGTTGGGCCTCGGCTGTGCAGGCGGCGATGCCAGCCACCTGGCTAAGGGTGGAGACCCCATCGACGGTGCTGGGCTGCTCGCTGCCCGCCAGCAGCCGGGCAGCGGCCTCAGGATCAACCATGGCGACGCATCCCAGCCTCAGCCCCGCCAGGGCGTAACCCTTCGAGAATCCGTACACCACAGCGCCGATCGCCGCCAGAGGCGGCTCCAGGGCCAGCCAACTGGTGAACTGGGCTGGCGGGTAAACGATGTCGCTCCACACCTCATCGCTGAGCACGCGGATCCCGCGGGCGAGGCAGAGACGACCGAGCGCCTCCAGCTCGTCGCGTCGAAAACAGCGGCCGAGGGGGTTGTGGGGGTTGCAGAGGCACAGCAGCCGGGTGCGAGGGCTGAGCAGCCGCTCCAGCGCGGCGAGATCGAGCGGATCCTGGCGCTGCAGTGGCCAGCGCCGCGGCACCCCACCGGCCGCTTGAACGCAGTGGGCGAAGAGGAAGTCGACCGGATCCCAGACGATGGCCTCGTCGCCGGGCCGCAGCCAGTGCTTGCACAGCAGTGCCAACCCCGCGGCGGCGCTGTTCACGGCGATCACACCCTCCGCCGGCACCGGCGCGGCACGGCGCTGGCGCAGCTGCTGGGCAACCGCCTGCCGGAACTCGGGTAGACCGCCGGCGGGGCCATAGCTGAACAAGCCCGGCCGCACGTAGTCGAGCAGGGCCTCGCGGATGGAGGGAGCGGTTGGGAAATCAGGATCGGCCGCCGTCAGCGGGATCACGCCTTCCGGCTGTTCCGCCCAGCGCAGGTTGAAGGCCCTCTGGCGCAACAAACGCAGGGGAACCGCCTGATCGTGGAACCAGCTGAACCGTTCTGCTGGCGCCATCAGGTCGCCACGGGCGGCTGGAGAGCCGCTCGCTCCGCGGAGGCGAGGAAATCGCTGGACATCGCCCTGCCCATCGCCACAAACGGTGACCTCAGGGGCTGGCGCCGCTGTTCGTAAATGCGCAACACCTCGGGCAGACCGCAGCGCTCGATCGGGCCCGTCAGCAGGGCTGCCAGCAGTTCCGCGTCAGCCAAAGCCAGGTTCACGCCTTGACTGGTGAAGGGCAGCATCGGATGGGCAGCATCACCGATCAGGGCCAAGTTTGGCCCCACCAGATGGGTCGGCGGATCGAGGTCAAGCGGTCGCCAGTGATGCAGCTGGGCGGAAGCGGTGTTCCGCAGCACATCCCGCAGCCACGCCGGGAAGCCGGCCAGAAGTTCCAGCGCGAACGCCAGCAGATCAGCTTGGCGGGGCAGCACATAGCGATGGCAGTCGAACTGCACGAACCAGATCACACGCCCGGCCGTCAGAGGCACAAGTCCCAAGGCCAAGCCTCCCTGGGGATGCAGGTATTTGACGAAGCCGGATCCGAGTTGCTCGGCCATGGCCGGATGGTCCACGCAAGCCACGATTTCCTGCACCCGGGCGAGTCGTGCCGGCAGCCTCGATCCGGCCTCGATCAGCTGCCGGCAGCGGGAGTGGGCCCCATCCGCGCCAATCAGCAGGTCGACCGGCGTAGTGATCCCTCCAGCCCCGCGCAGCCCCAGCACGCGATTGCCGTCCATCTCGTAGCCCTCAATCGCCTCCCCGTAGCGCAACACAGCTGGCTCGAGACCCTGGGAGAGGGCCTTGAGCAGTGAAGGCCGCTCCATCGCCACGGTGTTGTCGAGCGCGTGTTCGCCGACCAGGGAACCGTCGCTGAAAAAAATCCGAACATGCCGCAAGGGCAAGCCGATGGCTGGGGAGTGTGGATCGATGCCCAGGCGCCGCAGCGCCCGACAACCATCGGCCTGCACGAGAAAGCCGAACCCCTGGGCATGGCGGTCGGCGCGGCGTTCGTAAAGGCGAAGCACCTCCCCGCCTTGGTGGCGAGGCTGGAGCCGCCGCTGCAGGCCGCGTGCCAAAGCGAGGCCGGACACGCCCCCGCCAACGATTGCTGTGTTCAGGACGCCCATGCTCTCGAAGGAGCTGATCTGGCACCCACCTTCGCAACAAAGCGCAAGCTCTGAAGGTCCACCCCCACCAAAAAGCCGAAAATGGAGACTCGACTCAGAATGCAAGGCCCTTGGAGACCTGGTGGGTTGCCCATCAGCGATTGAAAAACCACTAAGGTTTAGTCATTATTCAGAGCACTGTTGCAGGACTATCGTGCACCATCTCAAAGCTTTACAGCCCCAGAGCATCCGCTCTGGTCAGAGTTGGTTACGAAGATTACGAAGGTCCGGCCGACCGCTGGGGCCATGGCTGAGCGTTCCTGTCGTGGCCTCGCTCAACCTGGCGAGTGCCTTGCTGAGCGAGGCCGCTCAAGCGGCACCCACCTATCGAGGCCGCCTGCTCACCCAAGGCTTGGCCAACCCCCGGGGCCTGCTGTTGGACGGCCCGCGCCTGCTGGTGAGCGAAGCCGGCTCGGGGCCACAGCCCGGCTCCAGCGGCAGTCCTTGCATCACCCCACGACAGGGCGTCGTGCTTTGCGAGGGGGCGACCGGTGCCATCGGCGCCTGGGACAGGCTCACAGGCAGCTACAGCCGGCTGATCATGGGGCTGCCCTCCCTCGCCCAGAGCGACGGCAGCGAGGGCACCGGAATCGCCGATCTCGCCTGGCATGACTCCCGCCTGGTGGGGGTGTTCGGGCTGGGAGCCAATCCCGGCATGCCAGCGGTGAGCCAGCTCAGCCCCCTGTTCGGCCAGGTGGTTCAAATTGACCTGACAAGCCAACAGCTGACGCCGCGCAGCAATCTGGCGGCGTACGAAAAGACGAACAATCCCGATGGCGATATTAATGATATCAATAGCAATCCCTACGCTATTGCATCCTTTGCTGGCAAGTTGTTTGCCACGGATGCGGGTGGCAACACGCTGCTAACCATCGACCCGTCGACCAGCGATCCCAGCGGCAACTTTTCAATCACGAACAGCTATTTTTTACCCAAAGTTGATGTCACTCAAGCCCCGCCATTTAACCTTGTTCCGGTGCCGTTTAAGGCCAGCTCAGTTCCCACCGGTCTTACAGTCGACCTCCTGAACCAGAAGCTAAAGATTGGCGAATTTACCGGCTTTCCTTTCGAGGCGGATGCGGCCAGCATCTATTCTCAAACTGCCACCGCCACCACGCCCATTCAGGCTATCACGGGATTTTCGATGATCAGCGATGTCGCGGCTGGGGTTGATGGCAGCCTCTACATTCTTGAATATGCCAGCAATTATTTCTCGCCCATTGGCGGAGGCAGTGTCTGGCTGGTCGATCCGGCTGGCGTCCGCAGCCAGATCATCACTGGGCTCACCAGGCCCACCGGATTGGCCGTCGATCCGAACGGGGTTCTTTACGTTGCCAATAACGCTGATGGCACCCAGGGCGAACTGCTGCAATTCACCCCAGTGCCAGGCCCCCTGCCACTACTCGGGGCTTGGGCGGCCTGGAGCCACAGTCGCAGCCTGCGTCGGCGGCTGCAGCCGTCCCGCTCAAGCCGCAAGCGCTGATGCCCACCGCCTAGAGGCTTGGCAGCGGTGCGCCGCGGCGGGCCCCACCTGCGCTGCGCCGTGGAGTTTAATCAGCACAGTCGTTCTGTGTCATCGCGATGACCCTCTCGACCAACGGCGGCACGATCACCACCCAACTGGGCGAGCAGGGGCTCGCCGAGCAGCCGTGGTGGGTGCAGCATTGGATGGAGCTGATCAACGCCTACCGATACAAAAAGCGCTTGGAGCGGGCCTGGAGTTATGCCCGATCCGGGAATGTGACCTCGATTCGTTTCGAAGGGCGTCGCGTTCATGCTCGAGTGCAGGGCAGCGAGAGCGAACCCTATAAAGTGAAGCTCTGGCTGGATGTGCTGAATGACGAGGATTGGGTATATGTGCTGGAGGCGTTAAGCAGCAAGGCCCGCTGGTCGGCCCAACTGTTGGCCGGCATCATGCCGGGGGATATTGAGCGGGCCTTCGCTGCCAGTGGCAAGCGGCTGTTTCCGTTCAAGCTCCAGGAAGTGCGCAGCGAGTGCACCTGTCAGGACAAGGCCAATCCCTGTAAGCACGTCAGCGCGGTGTTTTATCTCATGGGAGATCGGTTCAGTGAAGATCCGTTCGTCTTGTTTCAGCTGCGGGGGCGCAGCCGCAGCCAGTTGTTGGCCGAGTTGGCCCAACGCCGCCGGGCTGGGGCCGCGGTGCCGCAGCCCGCGGCTCCCCATCCAGTGCACGCCGCCATCGCCGACCCGTTGCGGTGGTGGCGGTATGACGCTCCCTTGGATTCCGATTTGGTGGTGATCACACCGGCGCTTGAAGGCGAAACCGGTCTGGATGGGGCGGGCCCCCTGCCCTTGGCGGAGGAACCCCGCTTCCCCGACGCCAACCGGTTGTTTCAGGAGCATCTGCGGCAGCAGGGTCAGGCTCTGGGCCAGCAGGCCTTGGAGCGCGCCATGGAGCGGAGCATCAGCGGCAGCGGCCCGGCGGGAGCGGCGACAGCGTCCGGCGGGGCGGACAGCCCGGCCTGAAACGGCAGCCAATGTGCGGACGTCGTGACAGGGCCAGCCATTTGCGCCGCGGTTCCTGTGGCCTGATGCTCAACGGCGGGCCCGGTAGAGCTGATCTTGGGAGCGAGCAGGGCCCAGGCTGAAGATCAGAATCCCGGACGGGCGCTGGGCCCAGGGGCAGGAGCGCTGGAATCAACGCCGCCGAGAGGCTGGCGGGCCCACCGACTTGATTTCGTGGTGAGGTGCTGACGAGAACGCTCCCAGCGTCCCGATCGGGTGATGATGGTGTGACTTTTCGCAACAACGGCGGCAATGTCTCCCCAGCCCGATTTCTTGAGCAAGCTTGCTGGACTTCCTCTGCGCAGACTGCGCGAGTTGGCTCGGGTTCTGGGGATACCTCGCTACAGCGCCCAAGCCCGCGATGGCCTGCTTCAGGCCATCGCCTCCAAGAGCCCCGCCGGCCAAGCACCGGCTGAAGCGATCGATCAAGCCCCGTCGCTGGCAACGGCATCGCCTGGCTTCGAGTCGACGCCTGCGCCCGCCGGGGCGTCGGCGCCTTCACCCGCCGGCGTCACCTATCTGCATGTGCATCCGCAGGATGCTCAGTGGGCCTATTGCCGCTGGGAAATCAGCCCGGAAGACCGAAATGCGATCCAGGCGGCCGGCGGCGGCAGCCTTTGCTTGCGGTTGGCCGACATCACCGGATTGGCGGAAGGCGATGTTCATCCCCACGCCTTCTTGGAAACGGTGGTGGAGGGTGCCAGCGGCGAATGGTATCTTCCCGTTCCTCTGGCTGCACGCGTCTATCGGGCTGAGCTTGGAGTCCGGACCCCAAGTGGCTGGATGTCTCTGGCCTTCTCCGCTGCCGCGGCCATGCCAGCTGAGCCCGGCGGTGGTTTCGAGTTCGATCTGGTTCGCCCCTTCTCGCTAGATGTGATGCCCACGCAAGTCAGCGAGGACACACATCCAGCCCCTGCCGGTGTGCACGAGCGTGTGTACCAAATTGCCTCCTTGGGCCGTCGTCACCTCGGCTTGGGTTCGGAAGAGTTTCAGGAATCCGCTCCTAATGCCGCTGATCTTGCCGCTGCTGGACAGGCCTCCGGCGTGGGCCTCTGGGCCAGCGGTCTCAGCGAATCGGGTCGGGGTGGTGTAGCGGCGCGTCAGCGCAGCTTCTGGCTGGTGGCTGATGCTGAGTTGATTGTTTATGGCGCCACCGAGCCCTCGGCACGACTCAGCATTGGCGGCCAGGAGGAACCCCTGTCCGTCGATGGCACCTTCCGTCTGCAGGTTCCGTTCCCCGATGGGGAGCAGGTGTATCCCATCCGTGCCGTCGCGGCGGATGGCATTCAAACCCGCTCGATCACCTTGGATTTCAAACGCACGACCCCCGCAGCCTTGGTCAACAGCCGAGAAGCCGCCGTACCCGAATGGTTTTGAGCCAATATTTGGTCTACGAATATAGTTTTTAATCATATACCGATAACCCGCCGCCCGATCAGCGGCGGGTTTTAGTTGCTCAGCAAATGATCCTGGGCCCCATGCGTTTCGATCACAAAGCGCAATCCCTGTCACGGGAGCAGGGAAAATTTGCTGGCAACTTTACATGCATTAAAAGTAGCCATATCTCGGAAAATCATCGCGAAATTGCCAAGACATCCAGATGGAGACTAGCAATGGGTTATTTGATCATTGTAATTCAAATTCCATATTGTTGCAAGCAATGCCGAATTAGTCACAATAAATCAGCTTGCCACGTAATCTTCAATCGCAACGCTAATGCGACGTAGACCGGCCAGGCCATCACGCTCGAGATTGCGAACCCGGTCGCGGCTGATGCCGAGAATTCGCCCAATGCCGGTCAGGCTCATCGGCTCGTCGCCTTCCAGTCCGTAACGCATGCGAAGCACACGACGCTGCAGCATGGGCAAGCGTTCCAGCAAGGCAAGCAGGTCACCTTTGAGACACTCGACGGTGAGTTGCTCTTCCGGTCCGAGATCATCACCGGCGAGCATATCGAGCAGCTCCGTATCTTCTCCATCTCCTACCTTCGATTCCAGGCTGATCGGCTGGCGGGCACGGCAGAGCAAATCTTTGACCTCCTCTTCGGGCAGCTCAACCGCCACGGCAAGTTCGCTGACCGTGGGGGTGCGACCGAGTTCCTGACTGAGCTCCCGCTGCCCCTTCTTCAACTTGTTGAGGGTTTCGGTGATGTGGATCGGCAGCCGGATGGTGCGGCTCTTTTCAGCAATCGCACGGGTGATGCCTTGACGGATCCACCAGTAGGCATACGTGGAAAACTTGTAACCGCGGGTGGGATCGAACTTTTCCACTCCCCGCACCAATCCGATCGTGCCCTCCTGGATCAGATCCAGAAGTTCCATATTGCGCTTGGTGTACTTCTTGGCCACGCTCACCACAAGCCGCAGATTGGCAGCCACCATTCGCTCCTTGGCACGCCGACCCAGTTGCAGGCGGCGGCGCAATTGGGCCGTGGTGAGACCAGCGGCGGAGGCGAGGCGTTCGGGGCTGGGAGAGTCGCCGAGCTGCTGCCGCAACTCCGATTCGAGTTCCTCCAAGGCCATGAGATCCTGCACCTGACGGCCCAGGGTGATCTCTTGTTCATGGCTGAGCAAAGGCACTCGGCCGATGTCACGCAAATAGGAACGCACCAGATCGGTGTCCAGGGTGGGCACCGACTTCGAGGAGGCCGCGAGCACGGCCTGGGAGGAGTTCAGGGACTCGACGCTGGGGAGAGCCTCCAACAGGGGGGGCTGGATGCTGGGAAGGGGATCGGCGGCGATCGCGGGGGCCACGGCCGGAAATCTGACGTTGCATGAAGCTTAACCTGAAGTTCTGTAAACATCTCTCAGGTTGGGGGGAGATCCGCCCCAGGGCTCGCGGAATTGGTTCGGGCAGGCAAGGCGGCAAGCCCCAGGGAACCTCAGGCCCGAAGGCCCGCACCAAGCGTGGGCTCCTCGCGCGGATGAACCAAGACGATCCCCTCAGAGGTGCATGATCGCGGCGAGGGGCGCCGCGGTGCTTGCCAGGGCGCCTGAGCGGCGGCGTCTCAGGGGCCTGGCGTCAGCCCCCATGGCGCAGAGGGGGCAAGGGCAGCAGCGCTAGCAATCAGGCGGTTCCCGCCAGCCTCCCGAGCAGCCAGGCGGCGGTGTGCAGGTAGATGAACACCCCCACCACATCGGTGGCGGTGGCGATGAACGGGGCCGACATCAGTGCCGGATCTAGGCCGAGGCTGTTGAAGAGCAACGGCAGCGACGCTCCGGCCGTGGCCGCCAGGGTGGTGATCGCCACCAGGCTGATGGCCGCCGCCCCCGCCACCACGAGGTTTCCTTGGGAGACATAGGCGGTCCAAGGCACGACCACCACCAGCATCAGCAGCCCGAGTAATGCTCCAGCCAAAGCCTCACGGCCAATCGCCCGAGCTGGCCCAAGGGCTTGCAGCCGCTGAGTGCTGAGGCCGCGGATCACCACCGTGGAGCTCTGGGCGCCCACATTGCCACCAGTACCGATCAGCAGCGGGATGAAGGCCGCCAGCACCACCACCTGTTTGAGCACCTCGTCCTCAGCCGCAATCACGGCGGCGGTGCCGCTGTTGGCCAGCAGCAGCACCAACAGCCACACCACCCGCCGCCGCGCCACCGTGAACAGATCACTCTGGAAATAGTCATCTTCATCGCCAGCCTGTACGGCGCCGGCCGCATAGAGATCGCGGGTGGCCTCCTGCTGGATCACATCGATGACGTCATCCACGGTCACGATCCCCACCAGCCGTTGCTCCCGGTCCACCACCGGAAGGGCCAAAAAGTCGTAACGCTGGATCAGCCTGGCCACCTCCTCCTGGTCGGTGTCGGTGCTGACACTCACGACATCACGGGTCATCACGTCGCCCAGGCATTGCTCGGGCTCGGCCATCACCAGATCCCGCAGCGACAACATGCCCGTGAGATGGCGGGAAGCATCCGCCACATACAGGCTGTAGATCGTCTCGCTGTCGCGGGCGCGGTGGCGCACGATCGCCAGAGCTTCCGCCGCCGTGTGGAACTCCTTGAGGTCGAGGAACGCGGTGGTCATCAACCGGCCGGCGGTCTCGGGCGCATAGCCGAGCATCTGGGCGGTGATCAACCGCTCAGCCGCGCTGAGCTCGGCCAGCAAACCGCGCACCACCTTGGCCGGCAACTCATCGAACAGCCGCACCCGGTCGTCCGGCGACATCTGCTCCACCAGCTCCAGCACCTCGCCGGAGCGCAGGCGCTCCAGCAAGCTCTGCTGCACCGTTGGTTCCAGGTATTCGTACACCTCGATGGCCTCGTCCTTCGGCAGCAAGCGGAAGGCCAGGGCTTGAAGCGTGCGCGGCAAGGTGCCGATCGCCTCCGCCGCATCCACCGGTCGCACCGGCTGTAACAGCAGCTTGGCACCGTCGTAGTTGGAGGCCTCCAGCAGGCCCTGCAGCTGCTGGCTGACCACCTCAGCAATGGCGGAACCTTTGCTCATGCTGTCCCGGCTGGCTTCGGGACTTTATGGGGCCTCGCGACCCTGCGGTGTGTCGCCTGCTGTCGCCCGCGCGCCGGGACCGTTTCCTAAGGTCTGGGCGCCCTGTGATCTGCCTTCCGATGACCGTTCAGGTGAGTGATGTCGTGGTGCGCGACGCCGCTGGCGCCGAGCGCCGACTGGGGGAGTGGGCCGGCAAGGTGCTGCTGATTGTGAACGTGGCCAGCCGCTGTGGCTTCACCCGCCAGTACGCCGGCCTGGAGAAGCTGCAAGAGCACTACGCCGACCAGGGTTTTGCCGTGCTCGGTTTTCCCTGCAACGATTTTGGCGCCCAGGAGCCCGGCACGCTCGATGAAATCCGCAGCTTCTGTTCCTCCACCTACGGGGTCAGCTTTGAGCTGTTCGACAAGGTGTCGATGGCCGAGGCGCCTTACACCACCCTCACCGCGACAGAGCCGGCCGGCCCCGTCGCCTGGAACTTCGAGAAGTTTCTGGTGGGCCGCGATGGGTTGGTGCTCGGCCGCTTCAAGAGCGCCGTGGATCCCAGCGCGCCCGAGTTGACCGCCGCGATCGACGCGGCCCTGGCGGCCTGAGGCCCAGGGCGCCAACGGTCTGAGATCGCCCGCCTCAGCCAGACAGCCAGCCGCGGGTGGCGCGTCCTGCCGCCACCCCGCCACCGGTCTCCACATGTAGCCAGGTGCGGCCCCCCGGGCTGAGCCAGCGCCGCACCACCCGCAGGGGCACCCCCTGTTCCAAAGGCCGCAACACCGGTGCCTGGGAGGTGGGCGAGACGCGCAGGGACTGTCCCTCGCTCAACCAGGGTTCGGCCTGGCTGAGCCGGCGCCGCACCTGCGGCACCCTCGGATCGGCGCCTCCGGCAGGCAGGCCGGCTGGGGCCATGAGAGCCAAGCCCAGCAGAGCAGCCCAACGCCAGAGCGGCAGGGACCGTGGTGGCGCACTAGGAGATGGGGCGGGGGCACGACCCACAGAGCAGGTTGGCGGATTCAGATGTCGAGTTGGGTGAGGTCAAGCTCGGCGCTGTGGGTTTCGATGAACTCACGGCGCGGCGCCACCTTATCGCCCATCAGGATCGTGAAGATGCGGTCCGCTTCAGCGGCGTCTTCAATCTCAACACGCTTCATCGTGCGCGTGTCGGGATCCATTGTGGTTTCCCACAACTGTTTGGGCATCATTTCGCCGAGCCCCTTGAAGCGCTGTATCGTGTAATTCGCCTTCTCCCCGTAGGCGTCAAGGGTTTTTTTGAGATCGGCTTCATTGTAACAATAGTTGTGGTTCTTGCCGCGCTCCACTTTATAGAGAGGTGGGCAGGCGATGTAGATGTAGCCACCTTCCACAAGTGCTCGCTGATAGCGATAGAAGAAGGTGAGCAGCAGGGTGCGGATGTGGGCGCCATCCACATCCGCATCGGTCATGATCACGATGCGGTGGTAACGCAAGTTCTTTTCCTCGAACTCCTCGCCCTTAATGCCAAGGCCGAGGGCGGTAATCAGCGCCTGGATCTCGGAGTTCTTATAGATCTTGGCATCGTCTGTTTTTTCGATATTGAGGATCTTGCCACGCAGCGGCAGGATGGCTTGAAAGCGCCGATCGCGTCCCTGCTTGGCGGAGCCGCCTGCCGAATCGCCCTCCACGATGTAGATCTCGGATTCCGAAGGGTCGCGGGTGCTGCAATCGGCCAATTTGCCCGGAAGGGTGGAACTCTCCAGCACCGACTTGCGGCGGACCAGATCGCGGGCACGGCGGGCGGCTTCGGCGGCGTTGAAGGCCTGGATTGCCTTCTCGAGGATCAGATCGATCACCGAGGGGTGGAACTCCAGATATTCGCTTAACGCCTCACCCACGAGGTTATCAACGATGCCCCGCACTTCCGTGTTGCCGAGCTTGGTTTTGGTTTGTCCCTCAAACTCAGGATCGGGAACCTTCACCGACAGCACCGCCGTGAGGCCTTCACGGATGTTCTCGCCCGCCAGGTTGGCATCGGCATCCTTGCGTTTGCCGCGTTTCTTGGCGAAGGCGTTGAGGGTGCGGGTCAGCACGGTCTTCAGACCCTCGATATGGGTGCCACCATCGACGGTGCGGATGTTGTTGGCGAAGCCGAGGATGCTGTCGGAATAAGCATCCACACACCATTGCAGGGCCGCCTCAACTTGAACGTTGTCACGCTCGGCATTGACATAAATAATGTCTGGATGCAGGGCATCTTTTTCGGCGTTCATATAGGCCACATATTCCCTGATGCCCCCCTCATAGTGGTAAGTCTCTTCGTGGGGCTTGCCATCAGCATCCAGGCTCGCCTCGCGCTCATCGCGGAACAGGATGTGCACGCCACCATTGAGATAGGCCAACTCCCGCAGCCGCGTGGACAGCGTGGCGTAATCGAACTCGATGCCGCCGCTGAAAATTTGGATGTCCGGTTTGAAGCGCACCGCCGTGCCGGTGTGTTCTGGCCGATCCGCCGGTTCGGCCCGCAGGCTGCCGATCGGGTTGCCGCGCTCAAAGCGCTGTTGGTGCTTCTGCCCCTGGCGGTGCACGATCACCTCCACCCACTCGCTCAGGGCATTCACCACGGAGATGCCCACCCCGTGCAGGCCGCCGGACACCTTGTAGCCTCCGGAACCGAACTTGCCACCGGCATGGAGCACGGTGAGCACCGTCTCCAGGGCGCTCTTGCCGGTACGGGGATGGATGTCCGTGGGAATACCGCGGCCATTGTCGGTGACGCAGGCGGACCCATCGGCGTGCAGCACCACCAGGATCTCGTCGCAATGGCCGGCCAGGGCCTCATCCACCGCGTTATCCACCACCTCGTACACCAGATGGTGCAGACCCCGTGGCCCGGTGGTGCCGATATACATTCCCGGCCGCTTGCGCACCGGCTCCAGGCCTTCAAGCACCTGGATCTGGTCAGCTCCGTAGGCGGACTGGACTTTGCTGGCGTCGCTCATGCGGGAGGAGTGGACCCGGTGGGTGGCCAAGGGGAATCTGCCGGGATACAGATCCAGCCATGGAGAAAGACGACCGGCAGAAGGCAGCCCTGACCCCGCTGGACCGAGCGAGCCGTCGACCGGCCTGAAAATGGCCCTAAACGGGCCGGAGTGAGGGGCGTTGGCCTGAAAGTCGCCCCAATCCTACCACTGCCGCCCTCAAGCGCCACCTAGCCGCCTCTCAGGGCGTTCGCGGAGCGGGGTTGCACCCGACTTGATGTTGCCCGGCCGGATGGGGGTGCCGCGGCGAGCTCGGCGCCAGACCCTTGGCGTGCTGGGCCAGACCCTTGGGTCGCTGCGCAGCGTGCCAGCTGCCACCGGCCGCTGGCACGCTGCGCCGGCCCGCTGACCGCTGAAATGCTGATCGCTGGCCTCCCCAGGCCCCATCGGCTCCGTCGCTTGGCCATGGTGAGATTGGTGGCTGCGCTGTCCAGCCCGTGTCCACCGCCTCCGCCTCGGAGGGCTCCCCCCCCCCAGCCGCGACATCGCCCCTGGTGATCGCTCTGATGGGCCCCACCGCTAGCGGCAAAACCGCCCTGGCGCTGGAGCTGGCCGAGAGCCTCGACCTGGCGGTGCTTTCGATCGACTCCCGCCAGCTCTATCGAGGCATGGACATCGGCACCGCCAAGCCCACGGCGGCCCAGCGGGTCCGCGTGCGGCACGAGCTGCTCGATCTGCGCGATCCCGACCAGCCCATCACCCTGCAGGAGTTCAGCGCCCTGGCCCGTGACGCGATCGCGGCGGAGCATCAACGCCGCGGCATCGCCCTGCTGGTGGGTGGCACCGGCTTGTATCTGCAGGCATTGCTTCAGGGGCTGGAGCCACCGGCGGTGCCGCCCCAACCGCAGTTGCGCCAGCAGTTTGCCCAACTCGGCCAGCCCACCTGCCATGCCCTGTTACGGCAGGCCGATCCAGTGGCGGCAAGCCGCATCGCCGCCGCGGATGCGGTGCGCAGCCAACGGGCCCTGGAGGTGCTGTATGCCACCGGCCTACCCCTGGCCGGGCAGAGGCGGCGGCGCCCGCCGGCCTGGAGGGTGCTGGAGCTGGGCCTCGACCCAGCGGATTTGAACGATCGCATCCACGAGCGCACCGCGGCGCTCTACGACCTCGGCCTGGTGGGGGAGACGGCGGCCCTGCGAGCCCGTTACGGCAGCGACTGCCCGCTGCTGCGGACGATCGGCTATGGCGAGGCCTGTCGGTTGCTCGATGGGGAGCTGAACCCAGCGGCGGCCCAGGCTCTCAGCGAACGCCGTACGCGCCAGTACGCCAAGCGGCAGCGCACCTGGTTTCGGCGCCAGCACCAGCCCCTGTGGCTGGAGACCAACGCCGGCTCCGGTCAGCCCCCGCTGGCTTCTGCCCTAGAGGCGGTCAGGGGCGTTCTAGGCTAAAAGCTAAGTCGCTCGCCTGAATGCCTCCCCGTCCCCGTTTCGACCGTCGTGCTCCTGTCCGGGAGCTGCCCAACATCAACGACCGCATCAGCTACCCCAATCTCAGGGTGGTCGATGCCGACGGGAGCCAGCTAGGCGTGATCAGTCGAGAGAGGGCTCTCGAGGTGGCCCTGGATCGCGAGCTGGATCTTGTGCTGGTGAGCGAGAAGGCGGACCCTCCGGTCTGCCGGATCATGGACTACGGCAAGTACAAGTTCGAGCAAGAGAAGAAAGCGAAGGAAGCCAAAAAGAAATCGCACCAGACCGAGGTTAAAGAGGTGAAGATGCGCTACAAAATCGATTCCCACGATTATCAGGTCCGCATCGGCCAGGCCGTTCGCTTCCTCAGGGCTGGCGATAAGGTGAAATGCACAGTGATCTTCCGCGGCCGCGAGATCCAGCACACAGCCCTGGCCGAGCAGCTGCTGATGCGCATGGCCAAGGATCTCGAAGACAACTCTGAAATCCAACAGCCTCCCAAGCGGGAAGGCCGCAACATGATCATGTTTCTCTCGCCACGCAAGCAGTCCGCTGGCGTCAAAACCCCCGCCCCCCCCCCGCGCTCCGCGGCGCCCCCCCCGGTCCCAACAGCCGCAGGCGGGGCTGGAGCCGCGAAAGTGCAGCGCCCTCCCGCGCCCGCCGCTGTCGACCTTGACGACAGCACGGCCAATGGCGGCAGCGATCCGATCTAAATCCTCCCCCCGTCCTGCATCGCCGCTGGCCTGAGGCCGGGGCGAACAACTGCGGGAAAAACAACTGCGGGGGGAATCGCCGCAACTCCCCGGAGCTGCCACACAGCCCAGGCCCCTGGCCCTACCCCGAGGAGGGCAGTGCCTTCAACCCAGGGACTCGGCGAACAGGTTCAACAGCTCGTTCCAGCCTTCTGCTGCTGCGGCGGGGCGGTAATCGTCGCGCTGGTCGCAGAAGAAGCCGTGGCCGGCATCCAGCTCCAGCAAGCGGTGGGGAGGGCTGTGGTGGGCGGCGGCCAGGGCGGCGCCGATGGCCGCCACCTCCGCCGCGGGAATCAGCGGGTCCTCGCGGCCGCAGAGGCAGAGCAACCGCCCCTCGATCGCCGCCACCAGCTCCAGGCTGGGGGGGCCGCCACCGGGGCGGCCCGTGGCCACGCCAGCCCCATAGCAATCGACCGTGGCGGCGATCGCGGGCTGCAGGGCGGAGATCAAGGCCGCATGGCCACCGAAGCAGAAGCCCACGCAGCCCAGCCCGCCGGTGCGGCCCAGCCGTTGCTCCAGCCAGGCGCAAGCGCTGGCGCCATCCAGCAGGATGCCGGCGGCGCTGGTAAAGTCCTTGTGGCGTCGCCCCTCCTGGGTGTCCTCCGCCATATAGCCGAGTTCGAGCTCGGGGGCCGTGCGGGCGAACAGGGGCATGGCCAAGGCGGCGTAGCCGGCGCTCGCCAGCCGCTGGCTGAACGAGCGCACCCAGCGATTGATGCCAAAGATCTCCGGCAA
>JBIIIX010000201.1:0-5671 GCA_044234415.1 Cyanobium sp. | reverse complement strand
TTTCTAGAGGGCGGTGCCATCACTAGGAATGTAGCAATACGATCAGTTAACGATGAAGCGAGACGAGATTGTACATTGTTGAGCTGTTCATGGGAGACACCCAGTTCGCTTTTGCCTTTGCCGCCAATCACAATACAAGTCTGAATCATATTCTTTTTGTCTTGATGGCCCCTGGCAAACGGCATAGGATCTGTGCTTAACTGTCGTTGATTAAGTTGAAGTTTTGGCTGAGCTCTCGTCAAAAAAGCTAATTGGAAATTCAGATGTTCACGACTCGTTGCTCGCATCAAGCTCAGTTCTTGTCCATTTGCAAGCTTCCAGATGATTTGCTGCGAGCTTGCAAGATCATAAGTTCGGGTTGGAGCACGAGAGGGGAGCCGTTGAATCTGAAAGCCAGCAGAGTTGAGACGAGAGTCGAGGGCTTCGGCATTGAGATCTAAGGCTCGCGGCCAGCGTGGAAAGGCAATGGCAAGCAAGGCCAAGGGCGTTGAAAAGCACGCAAGACCAATGTACCATCGCCTGAGTAAAGTCTTGTTAACTTGCATCATTCATTCTGGCTTGGGTTGTTGGTTTGCTTCTAATGACGTAAGTTCTCTCTCCAGTACCATGAGGTATAGCCAGCCAAAAATGAACACGGCAATACCAGAAAACACCAGGGATCCGGCATCCTCGTGAAAGAACTTAAACACGGGTGACCCTTTGCTATTGCCAAGCGAAGTACAAACTGTCAAAATCGCAATTCGAAATGAGTTTGATAAGAGACCAACGATTGGAGCCGAAAGCAGTAAACATATGCGGCTCAGTGTGGAGCGTATCGGGAAAGCGAGAAGGAACACGACACTAACACAGACGATTTGAGACATCATGTCGAGTCCATTGCATTCAGCTAAAACTTTAACTCCGCCCCCAGGGATCATAACCGAGCGACCTTGGACAACTACGTCATAGCCGATGAACTGCAGCCAAAGTCCGGCTATCTTGGCTGTAAGCAATGAAATAGGCTCCTCAGGGAGCAATCTCATGAGCAACGAGTAGGCGGGTATTAAAAGTAAGGTTAGCAAAGAGTCGCGAAGTCTAAGTATCTGCCGAATCGGGAAACATAGTAAGGCGAGCCCCAATCCTGCAAATGGTGGCACCGCAAACACGATTCCTTCCCAGTGCACGACAACGGCAGTGCGCGCGAGAATCAGAATTAAGAGAGTGGTCCCCAGCACAAGGCTGAGCAGGCTTGGTCGGGGCTCGAGACTTTCAATCTGGTCTTCCATGCAAATAACGGCACCTCCCCAGACAAGTAGTGCATAGACAGTGTCATTGGCGTTCTGGCTCGTATGGAAAACGGCAATATTCTGCGTAGCAGTAACTGCCGCAATCAACAGCCAAAGGTTGCGAGGTGTGGCTGGGGGCCGATTCATCCACTGCTGTATCAACCACTCCCGTGATTGTTGAAACCATGTGAGGGGAACCTGTCCCAAGGATCTGGTTTGGTTCATGGGATGGAGAAGCCTCTGCAGACGTGCCAGGAGTGGGCCGGATGCTCCAGGATAGGGCAACAGCCGTAGCTTGGTCGGTGCAGTGGATGGCTGAGGCGAACGCTGGCGCTCTGGCTGGTGATGTGCTGCTTGGTTACCACTTGGATCAAGTCAACGGGTGTATGCCCTGGCGGAGGTGGTTGGCGCGTAATCGCAATCTACTTTATCCGCGAGCTGGCATGTGATGGCCATCCTTCAGCAAATGATCGGCCACCTTCCCGAGGCTTGCAGCATTGCCGTGCGATCGGCATCGGGCTCGTCTCTTGACGCACTCCTGAACCGTAGCCGCTAGTAGGAGTTTCCAGCTTGCCATGGCTTTTGTCCTCGTGTTCCAGGCAGGGGGTTAGGCGGAACATGAACCCCAGCGGCGTTGCTTCGTCCACGTCTGTGGATCTTTGTTGCTGATCAGGTTTGCGGCACGATCATCGAAGCAAGCCAGCATCTAGTGAGGGATGCCATCACCCCAAATAGTTCATGAATGTGTTCGATCACCTACCAGACAGTGCCCGCATCACTCAAGTCCTACGGATGAGGATTTGGTCCAGCACAAGCACATCCATGCGTGTGCGCAAGAAGCATTGCAGCGCCTGGCGTGGTGAAGCGACGATGGGTTCATTCTCGTTGAATGAGGTGTTGAGCACCATCGGCACACCTGTCAGTTCCTTAAAGGAGTGAATAAGATTGTAATAGCGATGGTTGTCTTTTGCGGTCACAGTCTGGAGTCTGCCTGTGCCATCAACATGGGTTACCGCCGGGATGAGCGTGCGTTTCTCCGCGCGGATCGGATAAACCTGCATCATGAAGGGGACATCTCCATCGAGCTCAAACCAGTCGGCGACTGCTTCCCGCAGCACGGATGGCGCAAATGGACGGAATGATTCACGACGCTTGATCTTGAGATTCAGAATGTCTTTCATGTCGGCGCGACGAGGATCGCCGAGGATGGAGCGATGGCCGAGGGCTCGCGGGCCCCATTCCATTCTGCCCTCAAACCAGCCAACCACCTCCCCCGCTGCGATCGCTTGCGCGACCTGCCCGCACAGTTCATCATCAGCCAGCGTCACTTGCTGACAACCCGCGTCTGCCAGCGCTTGTTTGACCTCTGGCTCGGCCAAAAGGGTTTCAATTTCACCAGATTTGGCGGCGCGGCCGAGATAGGCAGTTGTCATCGGTGATGAGCGTCGCGTTGAAAGGCGATGCCACACATCGAGAGCGGCCCCAAGTGCGCCTCCCGCATCGCCAGCGGCCGCTTGCACCCAAACCTGTCGGAATGGCGTGTGCAGCGTCACCTTGCCATTGGCGACCGAGTTGGCGCCACAGCCACCAGCGATGCAAAGATTGTCGACCGGATGCCGGCGATGCACCGCATTCAAAAGATTGAAAAATACCTCTTCGTAGAGGGCTTGGGCGGAGCGGGCGATGTCGCGATGATGTTGTAGCAAAGGCTGATCGGGCTGGCGTGCGGCTCCAAGCAGTTCCTCAAACAGGGGAGACCAATGTTGACCAACAACCGGGCTACCCTGACTCCACTGATGGGGCAGCCTCTCGGTTGCATGGCGGAAGTAGCGAATATCGAGTTCAAAACGTCCATCCGGTAGTGTTTTGACAACCTTGCGTAAGCGATCGAGATAGAGCGGTTTGCCATAGGGTGCCAGGCCCATGACTTTGTATTCATCTCCATAATTAGGGAATCCTAGATATTGCGTAACTGCAGTGTAAAATGCCCCGAGAGAGTGTGGGAAATAGACCTGGCCATCCAAATGCAGCTCTGTGCCGTTGCCATAGCCCCAGGCACAGCTGGCAAAGTCGCCGAAGCCATCGACCGAGACGACAGCGGCTTGTTCATAGGGTGAGGCGAAAAATGCCGAGGCTAGATGGGCGCGGTGATGTTCAACAAAGTGCAGTTCAGCCCGAGGGCTCTGGCCGGGAAAGGCTTTTTGCAATTGGCCGGCAAGGCCAGCCCTCTCGCGCTTGTTCTTCCATCTCTGCACGAGAAAGCGTGGATCAGGTCGCTGTGCCAGGGTGTAGGCAATCTTGCGCCAACGATGGGCCGATGGCTGCGCGTTAATGGCGATGTGGTCCAGATCCTCAAGGCCCACACCAGCATCCTCAAGGCACCAGGCGATCGCCTCGGCGGGGAACCCGGCCCAATGCTTGATCCGTAGAAAGCGTTCCTCTTCCACGGCGGAAAGGATCTCGCCATCACGAACCAGGGCCGCCGCCGCGTCGGCATGAAAGGCATTGATGCCGAGAATCAGGACCATGGAGCGTGAAGGGTCACCGGGCCACCATGATGCCTGCACACGGTCAAAATCCGCTCTGAGTCGCCGAAATCGAACGCAGCGGGCTCGAGTGGCGGCCGGCGGCACCCCTGAGGACCCGCCTGTCTGGCGGTGTCCATGGCCCTGGCCGCAGCGCCTGAGGGGGCTGTCGGCTCCGCCAGACGCTGATGCCCTGTTTGGGCCTGTTCTGGGGCTGATTCCACGCGGCTGTCGATCAGATGGCGCGGCAGGGCCTCCTGGCCACCGTCAGCGACAGGTTGCGGCTGTCGGCTGGTTTCAGGTTGGAAGCTGCGCCGTTGGGAGCGGCGGCTCAGCGGCGGGCCGTTCCGCCACCACCGCGAAGAAGGGATCGCCAGGAGTGCCGATCCAGCCAAGCGGACCTTCGGCCCGTGTGGCTTCGGCCAACAGCTGGGGGCGGGGCCAGCCCTGGGCCATCAGCACCCTGGCCACGGTCAGCAGGTGATCGCGGTCGCTGCCATCCGCCCAGATGCGCGGTGCCTTCTGGAAGAAGAGGCGATTGCTGAAGGCCACGATCAACAGGCCGCCAGGCCGGATCACCCGCAGCAGTTCGGCCGCAACGGCCTCGGGATACTGCAGATACTGCCAGCCCGCCACGATCAGCACCGCATCAAGGCTGGCGTCCTCCAGGGGCAGGATCTGCTCAACATTGAGGTTCTGCAGCCAGTAGCGTGCCAGCCGCGGATTGGCCCGCAGCTCTTCGGCATTGAGGCCATGGCCAATCACCTGTTGATAGCTGACCTCCTCGGGCAGATGGCTGACCCAGCTGCTCATCAGATCAAGCACCACCGCATCGGCGGGGATGCGCTCTCGGTAGAGCGCTGTCAGCCGGGTTCGGAAGGCGCCATCCAAGTGGTGCACGAAACGCGGCTGCGCATAGAACAGCGCGTCATCACCGGAATCGAGCTTGGTGCGGTCGGCATCCCGCAGCACGGCTACAGGCATCGGAGGCGTAGCAAGGTGTTCGGTGTGATGGACTGATCCCTTCAGTGGGCGTCGCCATGATGCCGCATCCGCGCCGATACCTGGGCTTCGGGATCAACGCCGGCAAAGGTGGGCGGCAACCAGACCCGGACGACCATCAGCAGCGCCGCTGTGGCGAGGAACAGACACACCGCTAACATCTGTTGCCATGGTGTTTCAAGAACACCATTAACAATCACCTCTCGCAACACGGAAACGATGGCGATCTCCACTGAAACGCCGATTGAAACTCGCTGTTCTTGAAGGTAAATAATGAGCAGCCGAAACAGTTCAACCAGGATGAGGATAAACAGGATATCTGCCGTAATAGCGTGAAACTGCGGCGTCGTCAGAAGTGAGGCGAAGATGGCCTTCAGTTGCAAGGCCATCACGCAGAAGAGGCCAACACACAGCGACACGGCAATCAAGTCTTGAACCGCTTCCAGTGACTGCACGATCTGGCTGCGGCGGAACTGCTGATGCCAGGGGATCCGCTGATTCTGGGTGGTAGCTGACGACTTATGAGCCGGATCGTGGCTGACGCTGGCGGGGCTGGCGGGAGGCACGTTGAGCGAACTGCCCATGGGAAACACCACTGGAGACAGCCAACTTATGGGTCAGCCGCCGCAGAGTCAATACTTCGAAGATTGCATTCTCTGATGACAGTGATGAACCCACCTGGTCATGGCCCAGGCAAGGGCCTGTTTGCGCAACAGAGCACGTTCTCGGCAGGCGTTCGGCGGGCGAAGCTGTGCCTCCCCCGGGCATGGGGTGGATGGATCCCCAGCGGCTTCTCCCCGACAGCAGTTTCGACTGAATCAGCACGCAATCCGTCGAGATGCCTGATCTGTATCCCTTGGCTTCGCGACGGTGATGCCG
>JBIIIX010000200.1:0-5674 GCA_044234415.1 Cyanobium sp. | reverse complement strand
CTTGGCTGTGGCCGGCGTGGCTGGGGACGATGGGGCCGTTGGCGATAGGCCCGTGCTTGATGAGGCCGTGGTCGCGGTGGCCGGGGCGAAGTGCTGGGCCATCGGAAGCAAGCCGGAGCGTCGAGTACTTTGACACCGGTTGGGGCGTCCGGTCTGCCGCGGTGATGCCCATCTGAGGTGATGCCCGCGAGGGGCGGTGCCTACGAGGGGCTGTGCCTTAGCGCGGTCATGCCAAACGCGACTGTGCCTGAAAACGGCCACGCTTGCCTGCGGCTGTTCCTGCCTGCGGCTTTGCATGAGGACGGCTATAGCTGCCTGCGGCTTTGCCTGAGGTTGGTTGCGGCTGAGTAGGGTTCCAGGCAGCTCGGCTTGGCCATGGCAGCCCCCGCCCCCCAGGTCCATGGCGGCGCCCGTGCTCAGTTGATGGCCCTGCTGGCGCTGCTGCGCTGGGACAAACCCAGCGGACGGCTGATCCTGCTGATCCCCGCCGGGTGGACCCTCTGGCTCAACCCCGCCGCGCCGCCCTCGCCATTCCTGGTGCTCTTGATCCTGCTGGGTGGCCTGGCGGTGAGCGGCGGCGGTTGCGTCGCCAACGACCTCTGGGATCGCCGCATCGATCCATTGGTGGAACGCACCCGCCAGCGCCCCTTGGCGGCCGGCCTGGTGGGCGTGCCCCTGGCCGTCGCCCTGCTGCTCCTTTGCCTGCTCATCGCCTTGCTGGTGGTGTTGGCCCTGCCGGCCGCCGGCCGCGGCCTCTGCCTGCTGCTCGCCCTGGCCACCCTGCCGCTGGTGCTGCTCTACCCCTCCGCCAAGCGCTGGTTTCCCCTGCCCCAGCTGGTGCTCGCCGTGTGCTGGGGCTTCGCGGTGCTGATCCCCTGGGCAGCGGCCTCCGGCTCCCTGGGGGCTGGCCCCGGCCTGGCCAGCGGGAGCGTGCTGCCGCTCACCTGGGCCGCCACCGTGCTCTGGACCTTCGGCTTCGACACGGTCTACGCCATGAGCGATCGCGACGATGACCGGGCGATCGGCATCCGCAGCAGCGCCCTCACCCTCGGCGCGGCGGCCCCTTCGGTGGTGGCCCTCTGCTACGCCGCCACGGCCAGCGGCCTGGCCGCCGCCGCCGTGCTGCGCGGGCCCACGGGTCCGGCCTTCTGGATCGCCTGGGCCGTGGCGGCGATGGGCATGCAGCGCGAAGCCTGGCTGCTGCGCCCCGCCGACCTGCCCCGGGGCGCCTTCGCCCGCCACTTTCGCCATCAGGTTTGGCTCGGGGCCCTGTTGCTGCTGGCCCTGCTGCTGGCCCGATGACCCCTCCAGGCCTCCCTCGCCCCTGGACCAGCCCGCCGCCGTTGCGGCCGGGAGATCGGGTGCGGCTGGTGGCCGCCAGCTCCGCCTTGGCCGACGCCACGCGCCTGGAGGCCGGCATCGCCATCCTCCAGCACTGGGGCCTGCGGGTGGAGCCCGAGGCCACCGCCCTGGTGGGCCGCCGCTGGGGCTATCTGGCTGGCCGGGATGAGCAGCGCGCCGCCGATCTCAGCGGCGACCGGCCGCCTGATGCGGCCGCGGATCACCCGCCTGGCAGCACCGCTGAGCCCGCGGCGGCCTTACACGCCTGCGTGCGCGGCGGCTGGGGCTCGGCCCGCCTGTTGGAGCGTCCGCTGCCCCAGCCGCCGGGCTGGCTGCTGGGTTTCTCCGATGTCACCTCCCTGCTCTGGGCCCGCTGGGCCCAGGGCCTCAGCGGCGGCATCCACGGGCCCCTGCTCACCACCCTGGCGGCGGAGCCGGCCTGGAGCCGCGACCGCCTGCGGGCGTTGCTGTTCGGCGAACCGCTGCCGCCGCTGCACGGAGAGGGCTGGTGCGGCGGCGTGGCGGAGGGGCCGCTGCTGGCCGCCAATCTCACCGTGGCCACCCACCTGCTCGGCACGCCCCACCTGCCCGCCCTCGATGGCGCCATCCTGGTGCTGGAGGACGTGGGCGAGGCCCCCTACCGGCTGGAGCGCCTGCTCACCCATTGGCGCCTCAGCGGCGCCTTCGGCCGGTTGGCGGGTCTTGCCTTCGGCAGCTTCCTCAACTGCGACGACCCCGACCGGCGGGAGGAGCCGGCCAGCCATCGCTTCGAGCTGAATCAGGTGCTGCGGGAGCGCAGCGCTGACCTCGGCCTGCCGGTGCTGGCGGGCCTGCCGGTGGGCCATGCCCCCGGCAACGCCGCCCTGCCGATCGGCGCCCCCGCCCGCTTGGATGGCGACCAAGGGCGGCTGGAGCTGCTCGGTTAAGCCGCCGCCGCGGTTGGTTTCAGCTTCATTGGAAACTCACCTCACAGCCCTCGTCGAAGCAGCTGGCATCGATGCGGCCATCCCGGCCGAAGTGCACCCGCACCAGATCGCGACCCTCCAGTTGCAACGGATTCCCCTGGCGCAGGCGCTCCAGCTGCCTGGGGTTGTTCACACAAAGCATGCGTCCGTCGAAACACAACGTGTTGGTGGAGATGCGCAGGCTCGCCAACCGCACCGGCTGCCATTGGGAGGTGCTGAGCTGCCGCCGGGACACCCGCAGCGGCGCCTGGCTGAAGCGGATGGTCTCGATCCGGCGCCCGATCGTGTGTTGATACACGGTGCTATCTCCGTCCTTGCTGGCCTCCACCACGCAGGCCTGGAGCGCGCCTCCGGCGAGGCTGCAGCGGGTCTCCAGCCGATACAGCAGCTCCGCCCGAGTGGGGGCCGCATCCAGGAGCCCGAGCCCCAGAAACCCGAGCCCCATCAACCCGAGCCCCTTGAACCCAAGCCCCAGCGGGCCGGCCGCGCCGTCGGCATGCCAGCGCCTCAGCTCCCGGATGCGGCACAGGACGATGGCGATCACAGGCGGCCTGGGCTGCAATGGCCACCAGCATGGAAGGCCCTGGACGAGCCGCCAACCGGTCTCGGCGGAACCGTCACAGGGAACCAGCGGCAGGGCCAACCTGCCAGAAGCTTGTGCGCGGCGGGGGCGGCAGCGGCGGATCCCGTCAGATCAAACCCGCTCCACGGGCCTTGCACACAAACAGATCCTTGCCCGAAAACCCCGTGGCGCGCCAAAACTGAGCGCGGAGCTGATCGCGCCAGGTGCGCAAAATCGATTCCGGTGGATTCTCGGCAACTTCGGAAACCAGGCCCTCAAGGCGCCAGCCGTCTCCGCCGAGCATCACCTGCAAGATCGCTGTCAACCGCTCCATGTGATCTGGGCTGGTCACGATCAGCATCTGTCCCGGCGCTCCCGGCATCCGACGCAGGAAGCTTGCCCAATCCGCCGACATCGTGAGCGTGTCGCCGCAGGTGCTGATCACCGACACGCGCTTCATTTCCTCTGGGGTGAACGCGGCATTCCTGAGCTCGGCGTAGCTCTGGATGGCCCCCAGATCCATCACCACAAGCCGGGCTCCAGGCATGGCGCGCCAGGCGGACAACGCCGTCTGGATGCGTCGGAACGACGAACCGTCGACGCCGACCACCACCGGGCGGCTGTCCTGATTGCTGAGCACCGGCGGCTCCGGTGGTCTCCACCAGGGCCAGAACCACCAGATCGTGGCCGCGGCGCCGAGGCTCAGGCCGATGACCTGGAGACGCATCCTCGCCGCGCTCACCCCGTCCAGTTCTCGCGGAACCCCACGGCGGCGCCCGGAGCTTCCCCGGGAAGAGCGGCCCCGGGAAGAGCTTCCCCGGGAAGAGCTTCCCTGGGAAGAACGGTCCCGGGAAGAACGGTCCCGGGAAGAACGGATCTGCGGAGTTTGTCCCTGCAGGGTTTGGCCCTGCGGCGAGTGGCCCTCGCTCGAGCCGTCTTCAGGACGAACAACGAGGCCTCGATGCCATGGTCCACGGGTGTTGCGGAAGGTCTCTTCAGGCCGCAACAGGTCCGCCACGCTCTGGGCGAGTTCGGCGGGAGGGCCGGATTTGAAGTACTGCCAAAGGCGCACCCAGAGAGGGCGATTCAACCGTCGCCGCACCCTGCGCTTGCCGGCTGGAAGGGAGCGCGCCGAACCCTCTGCGGCGTCGGCGTCAGGGCTGGGGCCTGGCGGACCGCTCAAGGCGCCCGAACGCTTCGCGGCGCCAGGATCGCTCATCGGCAGCCCTCTACTTTCGGACTCATCAGCGTAAGGGGCTGACGGGTGCTCAACACCGCGCTGGCGATCTCCAGGTCGAACGGCGTCGTCAGCTTGATGTTGGAAGCCGGAGCCTCCAGAACGCGCACCGTCCAGCCCAAGCGCTCGAACAGCGCCGCGTCATCGGTGACCATCCAGCCCTCCACCTCGGCGCGGCGATGGGCCTCGCGCAGCTGGGCGACCCCAAACCCCTGGGGCGTCTGGGCGGCCCAGAGGCGGCTGCGGTCGGGCGTGGCGCGGATGCGGCCCTCGCCATCCACCTCTTTGATCGTGTCGGCCACCGGCGCGGCGGCGATGATGCCGGCCCCGAGGGCCATCGCCTCGCCCAGGGCCGACACGCAGCGCTCCAGCAGATCGCCGTCCACCAGGCAGCGAGCGCCGTCGTGGATCAGCACCGCCTCGGCCTCCGGAGGCAGGGCCGCCAGGCCCCGGCTCACCGACTCCTGGCGGGTGTCGCCGCCGAGAATCCAGCGCACGGGGCGTTGCGGCCGGGCGGCGGCCACGATCGCCGCGATCGCCTCAGCATCCACCGCCTGCCCCACCAGGCCAATCCACGTGATCGCCGGGCAGCTGAGGGCCGCCTCCAGCGTCCAGGCCAGCACCGGGCGGCCCGCCAGGGGAAGCAACAGCTTGTTGCCGTTGGCCCCCATGCGCCGGCCGCTGCCGGCCGCGGCAATCAGCAAATGCACAAGCCACCCTCCCCCGCGCTGTCCAGGAAACGACGAATCCATACAATCAGTTCGTCCGGACGATCCGCCCGATGCGAGCCCTGTTCCTGGTTCCGGGCGGCCCCTTGCAGCAGCTTCAGACCCTGCCAGCGGCGGCGGCGGTGGCCCAGCGGCTCAGCTTCAACTTGCAGATCGCCTGCCCGCCCTCCGCCAAAGAGGTGTGGTCCCTGCTGCCCGCCGTCGAAAAGCTGATCCCCTTCGCCTTCGACGACGCCAGCCTGGCGGACTGGACCAACCTGCTCGGTTCGGTGCGCGAACCGGATTTCCAGCTCTGCTTCAACCTGGCCCAAGGCCGGCAGGTGGATCTGATGCTCTCGATGAGCCACATCCCCACCCGGGTGGCCGCGGCTGGGTTCTCCGCCACCACCACCCTGGCGCCCCGCAGCGGCGGCTGGCCCGCCCAGGCCCTGGAGCCCTGGCTGCGCTCCGTCGGGGTGAGCCTCCAGGCCGGCGACTTCCGCCTTTCTCTGCCCGCCGACGCCATCGCCCAGGCCAGCGCCGCTCTTCCCGCCGGCGAT
This sequence comes from Cyanobium sp., assembly GCA_044234415.1. GTDB lineage: Bacteria > Cyanobacteriota > Cyanobacteriia > PCC-6307 > Cyanobiaceae > Cyanobium. The sequence continues at coordinate 302 of JBIIIX010000200.1, read as the reverse complement.
GGCCCGGTGCTGCTGCTGGCACCCGCCCCTGGCGCCAACGGTTTGTCCGCCGACAGCGGCGAGCGGCTGCGGGCCCGGATCCGCGAGCGGCTGCCCACCGTGCGCTTCCTGGAGCTGGCGCCGCCACGCCCCAGCGACCTGGCCCGGCGAGCGGCCCAGGTGGCCAGCGCCGACGTGGTGCTGTCCAGTGACCCCATCACCATGGAGCTGGCCCTCTACTGCGGCCTGCCCTTGGTGGCCGTTAGCCGTGACCCATCCACTTTGCCGGATCGTGCCGAGGTGAAAGGTTTACCAACCCAGCC
>JBIIIX010000199.1:0-5702 GCA_044234415.1 Cyanobium sp. | reverse complement strand
CAAGCTAAAACAACAAGCGCTGAATGCCGCTTTTGATTACAATGCTGCGCTGCAATACCTAAGCTTCGGTACGCGAGGTACTGTCCTCGATGGTCAGTTGCTTTCAGTGCTCGACCACATTGAAGCCAAAGGATACCAGAATCTTCATGTCATCGCCTATAGTTTTGGATCAATTCTGGCACTTGATTGCTTTTTCCCGGCCAATCAGAAGCCCTCTGAGCGCGTCAGGGGCGTTAACAATCTGATCACGGTGGGCTGCCCGTTCGACCTGATCAGGGTGTTTTGGCCTCAATATTATGCGGATCGACAATCCCTGGCTGATCTTTCCAGGAACTGGATTAATCTCTACTCACCCATTGACGTCTTTGGCTCAAACTTCCGAAACGATGCTGAACTGCTACCCCCGGATACAGATTCTGCATTTTCACTGAATGGCAGCGAAGGCCTCCACCTCTGTCCTTCGCAAAACATCGTCTGGACAGCTGGGCGTTCCAAGAAGGGGCTGACGACACTGGAACTTTTGGCTTTGGTTGGACTGGAAGCTCATCAATCGTATTGGGGCAATCAGAATGAAGGAGAGAATACGGTCTTCACCATGATCATCTCCGAACTCTATGGCGGTACTCAGTTTCTGGCCTAAACATGGGCGCGAAGTTGGCGCGAAGTTGGCGGCGTCATGATCATCCAGCATCCCCAGGTTCAGCCATCGTTGTGCTCAGCGGCGCTCGAGGCGGGAGCTTGGGTCGCCGTTCTTGCAGGCAGCCTCGGCCACAGAGGCAGCTGGGATGCCGTTTGGCCCCAGCGCACGAGGAAGTAGGTGCCGCCGTCGAGGGAAGCCAGGCCCGCTGCGGCTGATTCACGCGCCGCCTTGCGCTGGCCATGTCTCCGCATCAGCGCAGCACCGGGGAGCCCACTCTGGCGAAACGGGCCAGAGCAAACCGTGCGAGGCCAGGCCTGCTGAGCTGGGCTGGTTTGGATTGGGCTGGGCTGGGCTGGTTTGGATTGGGCAGTGAGTCGCCGCAGCCGCTTCAATGCCGCCTAGCCCGCTCACGGGCCCCGTCCCACCTGGCCCGATGCCCGCCGCCGCTCCGCTTGAGTTTTTGCCTCCCTTGCTGGATCGGCGCCTGCTGGGGCTGGCGCCGCGGCTGCTGCCGCTCGCCCTGCGCCAGGGCTCCGACATCCGCTCGCTAACGGTGCGGGATGGCGAGCGCTTGGTGGCGGCGATGGCCGACTTCCAGGCCGGGCGCAGCCGGCTGCTGTTGGCCTTTCGCCATCCCAGCGTCGACGATCCGCTCTGCATGGCTCAGCTGCTCTGGCGCGAGCTGCCCCAGCTGGCCCGGCGCCAGGGCGTGCGGCTCAGGCCTCCCCTGCATGCCCAGTTCCTCTACGACCGCGGCATTCCACTCTGGGCCGGCCAGCCCACCGCCTGGCTGCTGCGCCACCTCGGCGGCTGCTCGATTCAACGGGGCAAGCTCGATCTGCCGGCCTTGCGCTGCGCCCGCGAGCTGCTGCTCAACGGCCCCTTCCCCTTTGCCGTCGCCCCCGAAGGAGCCACCAATGGCCACAACGAACGCATCAGCCCCCTGGAACCGGGGGTCGCCCAACTGGCGTTGTGGACTGCTGACGACCTGCGGACCGCCGGCCGGCCCGAGGCGATGACCGTGCTGCCGATCGGCATTCAATACACCTTCCCCCGGCCTCCCTGGACGGCGTTAACGGCGTTGCTGGCCCAGCTGGAGCGGGAGGCGGGGCTCGATCCGCTCGATAGCCCCTTGCTGGACCGCCTGCTGCGCCTCTCCGAGCGCTACCTGGCCATCCTCGAACGCTTCTACGCCCAGGCCTATCCCCAACGCTCGGCCCCACCCAGCGCAGGGCTCACAACCTCCCCCACAACCTCCCCAACAGCCGCCCCCGCTGCCCAACGCCCCACCGCTACAGCCTTTCCCGCCGCCCTTCCCGCCGCTGCCGCGCAGAACGCCAGCGCCAGCCCGGCGGCCGATTCGATCATCGAGCGCCTGGAGCGGCTGCGCGAGCGCTCGCTGCGGGTGGTCGAAGACAACCTGGGCCTCACCTCCAGCGGCGACCTCAACGGCCGCTGCCGCCGCATCGAGCAGGCCGGCTGGGATCGCCAGTTCCCCGCCACAGCCTCCCGCAATGCCCCGCACCCCTGCCTGCTGGAGCGGGGCCTCGCCGATCGCCTCGCCGAAGAAACCGAGCGGTTGATGTGGCACATGCGCATGGTCGAATCGTTCGTGGCGGTGAGCGGCCGCTATGTGCGGGATTGCGCCAGCCCCGAACGCCTCGCCGATCTGTTGCTGCTGCTTTGGGACACCAGCTGCCGCATTCAGGGCCGCGACCCCAGCCGTCGCCCCCGCCTCGGACCCCGCCACGCCTGCCTCAGCATCGCCGCCCCGCTGGCCGTCGAACCCCTGCTGAGCGACGACCGCGCCGATCGCCGCGCCGCCGTGGCCAACCTCACCAGCAGCCTGCAACAGCGCCTGGAGGCCTGCATCGAGCCCACCTGCCCCTGAAAAAGGCACCCAGGCACTCCGATCAGGGCTCAGCGCCCGGGCTCAGGGCATCGAGGTCCGCGGCGGCCCGCTGGGCCAGGCGCTCCAGCCAGAGCGCCGGAGCGGCGCAGGCCTGGGGGAGATCGGTGCAATCCGTCACCAGGGCCCGGGCCGCGATAGCGCAGCCCTGGGCGGCGGCTTCGGCTTGGGCCTCTCGCCATGCCGCCCCATCCAGCTGGCCCACCAACAGCAGGCTGGGCCGCCCCGCCCGTTGGGCGCGCCGCAACAGCCGCCCCGTGCCCTTGCCCATCAGGCTCTGGCCATCGAAGCGGCCCTCGCCAGCGATCACCAGGTCGGCCGCCTCCAGCCGCGCCTCCAGGCCGCAGAGCTCCGCCACCAACTCCGCCCCTGCCCGCAAGCGACCGCCGCAGAACACCTGCAGGCCGTAGCCCAACCCACCGGCGGCGCCGCTGCCCGGCCGCTCCGCCACGCCCGGAAAGCGAGCCTCCAGGCACTGGGCCAGACGCCTCAAGCAGGCCTCCGCCCGCGGCAGCTGCCGCGCCGTCAGCCCCTTCTGGGGGCCATAGACGGCCGTGGCGCCCTCGGGGCCGAGCAGGGGGTTGCGCACATCCACGGCGATCACGAGCTGGGGTAGGGGCGGCGGCTGTGGGGGCGGCTCCAGCCGCTCCAGCCGCTCCAGTTCGCTCCAGTGAAGGATCGCTGCGCCGTCGCCGTCGAAGAAGCGCCAACCCAAGGCCCGCGCCAGGCCAAAGCCGCCATCGTTGGTGGCGCTGCCCCCCAAGCCGATCAGCAGGTGCTCAGCGCCGGCTTGTGCCGCGGCCAGCAACACCGGCGCCAGGCCCCGGCTGTCGAGGCCCTGGTGCTCGAGGTTCTGTTTCTCGAGGTCCTGGCTGTCGTTGCGGCGTTTGGGGGGCGCCACGCCAGCCGCTGGGGCGCCACGGGCTGTGAGGCCACTGAGCGTCGAGACATCCGGCGCCACGTCAACGAGGGCTACACCAGCCGGGGCAGAGTCATCTGGCGCAACGTCATCCGGCGCAACGTCATCCGGTGGCTGCTCAGCCAGCAGCACGTCACCCGGCGGCTGGTCATCGGGCCACAGTGGATGGCGGAGGGCCCGGGGCAGCAAGGCCAGGCCGATCACCTCGGCGCTCTCAACAATCGCGAAGCCAGCTTGCGGCGACACCTTGGCCGCGAGGGCGGTCGCTGGCAGCTCTGGCGGGGCACCAGGAACCGCTGGGGCGGACGGCTGGACTCCGGGCGGCAAGGCTGACCGCGAGGGCCCCGGCGCTGACGCCAAAGGCGAAGGAGCTGCCGCCAAACGCGAAGGAGCTGCCGCCAAAGGCGAGGGAGCCAACCACCAGCGGGCTCGGCGCGGCCGCCCCGCCGCGTCCACCGTGTCGCAAAGGCGCGGCTCGGCGCCGAGCCAATGGGCTAGCACCGGCCCGAAGCCGTCGCCGCCATCGGCCATTGGGCAGAGGTCGAGCTGGTCCTGGGGCCGTTGTCGCCGCCAGCCCGCCGCAATGGCCTGGGCCGCGGCCGCCGCATCCAAGGAGCCTTTGAAGGCATCGGGCGCAATCAACACCCGCAGAGGCCGCTCTGTCCATCGCGGCGGCGCCACGTCCACCAACGCACGAGGTCGTGGAAAGCTAGGCGAACGGAGGGCGAGAGCCGCGCCAGGATCGGGGCAGCGCCGTTGTCGCCTGGTTTGTCGCCCCGTTTGTCGCCCCGCTGTCGTTCACTCCCCGCGGCGCTCGAGGATTTGGCGGCAGCGGCCGCAGATGCGACCTTGCACACCGTCGGCGAGGCGGTGATCGCTGACATCGGTTTCGTAGTGCCAGCAGCGCTCGCACTTCTCACCTTCGGCGCGGGCGACTCTGATCCTTATCCCTAATTCAGTGCTTTCGGGAATCAAAGGCTCCAAATCATTGTCGCTGTCGTCCACACTGAAGCTGGAGACCAGCAGCCAGTCAGCCAGGTTGTCGACGTCTGGACTCTTCGTTGCCTGGATCAAGGCCAGGGCTGAGCTGAGGTTTGCGGCGACGTTGCCCTCAATCGTGAAAATTTGAACCGCAGCTTCTAGGGATGAACCTATTTTTTCAGAAGCGCGGCAGATTTGAAGCTGGCGGTTGATCAGATTCCGCAATCCCATGATCTCGCTGATGGGTCCAAGGATGTCTACGTCGGCTGCTGATTCGGGCGCTGATGTCCACTCCTCCGGCGCCGTGGGCCAGCCCCGCTCAAACACCGACGCCTCGGCCACCGGATAGGGCAGGTTTTGCCAGATGTCTTCCGCCATGTGGCAGAGCACCGGAGCGATCAGGCCCGCCAGCCGCTCCACCACCAAACTGAGCACCGTTTGGCAGCTGCGGCGACGAAAGTCGTTGGCACCGCTCACATAGAGACGATCCTTGGCGATATCGAGGTAGAAGTTGGAGAGATCCACCACGCAGAAGTTCTGCAGCGACTGGAAGAAACGGTAAAACTCATAGCGCTCAAAATCGCCGCTCACCGTGTCGATCAGCTCGGCGGTGCGCCGCAGCATCCAGCGATCTAGCAGCGGCAGTTCCGCCACGGGGATGGCATCGCGGTTGGGATCAAAGTCGTGGAGGTTGCCGAGCAGATAGCGGGCCGTGTTGCGCACCTTGCGATACACATCTGCCAGCTGCTTCACGATCCCCGGGCCCAGGGGCACATCGGCGGAGTAATCCACCGAGCTCACCCACAGCCGCAGCACATCGGCGCCATAGGCGGGATCTTTCTTCTCGTTCGTGCCCCCCTCCACCAGCACCGTGGGATCCACCACATTGCCGAGGGATTTGCTCATCTTGCGGCCCTTCTCATCGAGGGTGAAGCCATGGGTGAGCACCGTTCGATAAGGGGCATGGCCGTTCACAGCCACCGAGGTGAGCAGGCTGCTCTGAAACCAGCCGCGGTGCTGGTCGCTGCCCTCCAGATAGAGATCGGCGGGGTAGCGGAGTCCGCTGGCCAGCTCAGCTGGCGGCCCCGCGGCCGCTGGGGCCTCCCCGGCCTCAGCCGCCGCCAACGCCCCGTCGGCAGACGCTGGGCCGACGGTGGTGAACCCCTCCTCCGCCATGGCGCTCGCAGCCCCCCCAGCGCTCGTCGCCCCTACGGCCCCCGCGGCTGCCCCACGGCCGCCTAGCACCCCCGCCC
>JBIIIX010000197.1:0-5724 GCA_044234415.1 Cyanobium sp. | reverse complement strand
GATCCTGACGAGCCGAAGCTGGCGACGTGGCCTGGGGCGGCGAATTGTTGTGCTTGTCAACGCCGCTCAACCGGGCTGCGGAATGGCGGCAGCCAGGCTGGCTTGGCGCAAGCTCACTGGGCCTAACCAGCCCAGTCGGCCTGACTAGCCGCCAGATCACGACGGATGGAGAAATAAAGGTGATCTGGAGATTTATAACGGCCTGGATAGCATTGATACAACGACTCGAGCCTGCCCCAGCACACGGTTCGCTGGATTTTGGCCAGGGTCTTACCTTCCCGGACCAGCATTCGCAAGGCCTTGCAGTACAAGGAATAATTCGCCTCCAGCTCGGCGATCGTGATGGCGGCCGCTTGGATCTGGCTCATTGTTCCAGCTCCGTCGACAACCTCGGCTTGCGCGGCACAGGGGCCGGCAGGGGTGCGCGAATCGGCATGGCCATCAGCGGTTTGCCAGCGTTCAGCCTGCCCTTGCGGCCCGGTTCGGCGATGCCCCCCAATGGGGGCAATTGGGTGCTGTTCGCAGCTGATCAAGGCCAATCACCGCGGGCGCCAAGAATTCAGAGGGGCGAAATCACGACCGCAGCGGGGGCAAACAGGAACACCCGATCCTCCAGGCGTTGGGACTGGCCATCGAGGGCAGCCATGCCACCGCAGACGAAATCGATCAGACGCTGACCGGTTTCGGGTTCGAGATGGTCCGCCTGCAGCAGCACGGTGCGGCCGGCACGCACGCTGGCGATCACCTCGGCCGCCTGCTCGAACCGCTCGGGAGCAACCACCTCCATCTGCCGGGCCTGGGCTGAAGGCAAGGGGATGACCATGCGGCTTGCGGCCCCTGGAGAGGTTGGGGAGCCATCGGTGCGAGGCGCGGCCATCGGGATGGCGAAGTTGCCCCCCCATCTCGCCACAGGGTCGCTAACGGGTCAAACAGCACCAACCCGATCGCGTCCCAGTGGGACCAACGCCAGGACCCAGCTGGGCACTGGTGTCTCGGCCAATCTTGGCGCCACCAGCCTCCCGAAAAGGAACTCGGCGCGTGATGTCAAGGCACGGATCGGTTTCCCCAGGCCGATGGCGGTGCGATCCGATGGAGCTGAGTCCCACGCCGGCACTTGTGGAAAAACCCGCCTTAAATCGGGGAAAACGGCAGGGGGCTGCGGAAAAAGTCAACCTCTCAGCATTCCTGATCGGTCGCACGCCGATGATCAACGCTCCTGAGCAGACCCGCCAGGCTCCCCCGTCCGTCCGCGTTTGAGTGAGGCAACCCCATCCGGCCGTTGGGCCTTCGCTCTCAATCCGCCGGCAGCACCTGGCGGTAGCCAGCAGCGCTCAGCACCTGGAGCGGCGTGCCGAACAGCGCGCTCAGGGTGGCATCCCGCAGCACCTCCTCCGGGGGGCCATCGGCCAGCAGCCTGCCCTGGCGCAGCAGCAGGCAGCGCTGGATCTCCGGCAGGATCGCCTCGATCTCGTGGGTCACCATCAGCAGGGTGGTTCCCGCCTGGGCGAGGCGACGCAGGCTGGCCAGCACGCGGTGGCGTGCCGCCAGATCCAGGCCCTGCAGCGGTTCATCCAGCACCAGCAGCCGCGGTTCATGCACCAGAGCCCGAGCCAGCAGCAGACGTCGCTGCTGCCCCTGGGACAGCTGGCCGTAGGGCCTGTCGGCCAGGTCCGCCAGATCTTGGTCCGCCAGCAGCTCCAACGCTCGGCGCCGTTGGGCTGGGCTGGGCTGGTGCGGCCGGCCCAGGCCCACCGAGCCGAAGAAGCCCGACAGCACCACCTCCGCCGCTGGCACCGACGCCCCATAGGCGATCTGCTGGTCCTGGGACACCAGTCCGACGCGGCGGCGCAGTTCCCAGAGATTCACGGTCTCGCTGCCGAAGATCCGCAGCTGGGAGCCTGGCTTCACCACCGGATAGATGGAGCGGCCCAGCAGGCGCAGCAACGAACTCTTGCCGGATCCATTGGGGCCCAGCACTGCGGTGTGCTCCCCCAGGCGCAGCGTCAGGCTGAGGTCTTCGAACACCCGCCGCGGGCCCAGCCAGGCCTCCACCGCTCGCAGCTCGAAATACGGGTCGCCGCTGGGCATCGGTCGGCAACTGTTGGAACCGGCGGGAACGAACCCTAGGCGGTGCAGTGGCGCCAAGGAATCTTGTAGAAGCCCTTGACGAGACTTGAACTCGTGACCTCTCCCTTACCAAGGGAGTGCTCTACCGCTGAGCTACAAGGGCGTGTGGGAGATGGGCCGGGCTGGATTTGAACCAGCGTAGGCAGAGCCAGCGGATTTACAGTCCGCCCCCATTAACCACTCGGGCACCGACCCGATCCACACCACTAGACCTTACCAGCCGGCATCCCCCTCCCCCCAGCTGCCTACGATTCAGCCAACGGCCCTCGGATCCCGGCGGAACGATGCGCGTGCTGCTGCTCAACGGCCCCAACCTCAACCTGCTGGGCCAGCGGGAGCCGGGCCTCTATGGCGCCCTCAGCCTGGCGGCGATCGAGGCGGACCTGCGGCGACAGGCCGAGGGCCTCGGGGTTGAACTGGCCTGCTTCCAGAGCAACCACGAAGGCGCCCTCGTGGATCGCATCCAGGAGGCGAGCGGCCACTGCGACGGCATCTTGATCAATGCCGCCGCCTACACCCACACCTCGGTGGCGATCCGCGACGCCCTGCTGGCCGTGGCCATCCCGTTCGTGGAGCTGCACCTGAGCAACGTGCATGCCCGCGAGGCATTCCGCCACCGCTCGCTGCTGGCGGACAAGGCCCTGGGGGTGATCTGCGGCTTCGGGCCCGGCAGCTACCGGCTGGCGCTCGAAGGCCTGGTGGGGCGGTTGCGGGAGGGCCCGTGAGCCAGGCCCCCGGCGGCGGCGCGTCCAGCCTTCAGGCAAACAACGGCCAGCGGCAGCCAGCCCACCGCGGCGATGATCCCGGCGGCGCGTCCAGCGAGCCAGGCCCCAGCCTGTTCTGCGGCAGCGCCACAGCCTCGGGCGGGATCACCACCTCTGGCGGCCTTAGAGATGGCACGCACGCTCCGGTCCCGCAGGCGGGGGTGGCGCGGGTGCGCTGGCTGGCGGCCGCCAGCAGCGGCGCCTGGCTGGAGCAGGCCCTGGCCCGGCCCGATGTGGTGCTGCTCGATCACGCCCACTGCGAACGCAAGGCGGCGGGGGCGGCCCTGCAGCTGATGTTCCGCTATCCGGGCGATGGCGCCCTCGCGGCGGTGCTCAGCCCGATCGCCCGGGAGGAGCTGGAGCATTTCGAGCGGGTGGTGGCGCTGCTGGAGCGGCGAGGCCTGGCGCTGCGGCCCTTGGCCGCCCCCGCCTATGGCGCAAGCCTCGCCACGGCGGTGCGGCGGCAGGAGCCCTCCCGCATGTTGGACAGCTTCCTGGTGGCCGGACTGATCGAGGCCCGCAGCCACGAACGCCTGGCGTTGCTGGCGGTCCACAGCCCGGAACCAGCCCTGCGGGCTGCTTACACCGATCTGTTGGCCAGCGAGGCCCGGCATTTCGGGGCCTACTGGCTGTTGGCCGAGGAGCGCTTCGGGCGGGAGGACACCCAGGGGCGGCTGCAGGCGCTGGCGGCCCTGGAAGCCGAGGCGCTCACGGGGGTGCTAGCCCGCCCTGAGGATGTGCGCATGCACTCGCCGGGGGTGGAGCGGCTGGGTGTTGGGGTGTAGGGCTGGGCCGCGACGCAAGCCTGAGGCGATCAGATCCATGGATCGATCTGGCGTGGATTCACCTCCAGGCAGTGGCGAGTCCGCCGAAGAGAATTGCTGTCGGAATCAAGATTCGGTTGCGTTGCGGTTAAGCAAGCTGCCGCGGATTTAGAGCCGTGGCGATCACTTTTTCCCCCGGTCCGGCGGCGCCAGGCGCAGCCCCTCGAGCAGCTGCGGCGCCAGCATCAACACCAGGCTCCGGCCCACCAGTGGCACCTTGGTACCGATCCACGGCTGGGGCGTTTCCGGCAGATCCTGATCCGCCGGCAGGGCGGTGTTGATCACCCGCAGCCAGCCCCCAGCCCGGAAGGGCAGCTCGAATTCATTACCCTGGTAATACGCATTCATGCCGCACCACAGCAAGGGCCCCCGCAGCGGGTCCACCAGGCTCCAGGCCAGGCTGTGGGACCAGCTGGCCCAGTCGGGATTGCGCAGCTCAATGCCGTGCCATTCGCGCCAGGGCGATCCCGCTTCGCCCATGCGGCCCGGTCCGTCCGGAAGCGGCAGCTCCGGATTCAGCAGGGCGGCCAGGTGCTGGCGCAAACGGATCAGGCGGCTGAGGAAACGGCGTAGGGCCGCTTCATCCGGGTCGGGGCACCAGTGCATCCAACCCAGCGGGTTGTTCTGACACCAGGTGTTGTTGTTGCCCCCCTGGCTGCGGCCCACCTCATCCCCCATCAGCAGCATCGGCACCCCAGGCGCCAGCAGCAGCGAGCAGAACATGTTGCGGATCTGGCGCTGGCGTAAGGCCAGCACCGCCGGATCACTGCAGGGGCCCTCCACGCCGTGGTTCCAGCTGTTGTTGTGGTTATCGCCATCGCGGTCTTCTTCGCCGTTGGCCAGGTTGTGCTTGCGGTTGAAACTCACCAAATCCGCCAGGGTGAAGCCGTCGTGGGCGGTGAGGAAGGTGATCGAGCGGCCCAGGGCCGCCGGCTGGCCGCCGTAGAGATCGGCGCTGCCCGCAAGCCGTTGGCTGAGGGGCCAGCAGGTGCGCTCATCTCCCTTCCAGAAGCGGCGCAGGTCATCCCGGAAGCGGCCATTCCAGCTGCCGATCTGGCTGGCGGGGAAATCGGCGAGGCGATACAAGCCGCCGCAATCCCACGGTTCGCTCACCAGCTTCAGATCCGCCAACTGCGGATCGGCTTCCATGGCCTCGAACAGCGGTGGCTGGTCGAGCGGAGCCAGCTGTTCGCCACGGCTGAGGGCGATGCCGAGATCGAAGCGGAAGCCGTCGATGCCGAGCTCCACGGCCCAGCAGCGCATCGACTCAAGAATCAGGCGCCGCACCAGCGGTCGGTTGGCGGCGATGCTGTTGCCGCAACCACTCACGTCCAGGTAGTCGCCGCGTGCGTTTTGGTGGTAGTACAGCGTGTCAGCGCAGCCCCGCCAGCTGAGGGTGGGGCCGTTCTGGTTGCCCTCGGTGGTGTGGTTGTAGACCACGTCAAGGATCACCTCGATGCCGGCCAGGTGGCAGGCCCGCACCAGCTGGCGCATCTCCTGCCGCGCCTGCAGCGGATCATTCGTGCTCAGGTAGCCCGGATGGGGGGCCATCCAGCTCAAGGGGCTGTAACCCCAGTGGTTGTTGCGTCCGGCTGGCGCATCCTGGGGGTCGAAGGCCATCACCGGCAGCAGCTCCAGGGCCGTCACCCCCAGCTCCTGCAGGTAGGGCAGCACCTCAATCAGGCCCAGCAGCGTGCCCTGCCGCTCCGAGGCCACCGGGCAGCCCAGCCCCTGGGTGAAGCCTCCCACGTGCATCTCGTAGATCACGCTGCGCTGCCAGCGATGGCGGGGTCGTGGCGCGGTGCTGAACTCGAACGGGTCCCGTTCGGTCACCACCCCCTTGAGGCAGCAGTGGGTGTTGGGTGCCGCTCCCACGGCTGCTCCCCGCTGGTAGACATCCCAGCCGCCGATCGCCCGGGCGCAGGGGTCGAGCAGCACCTTCGAGGGGTTGAAGCCGTGGCCACCCGGTAACAGCGGCCCGAACACCCGGTAGGCGTAACAGCAGCCGA
>JBIIIX010000198.1:0-5724 GCA_044234415.1 Cyanobium sp. | reverse complement strand
CCCCTTCCTTCCGCCCTGGTCCGTTTTACTGTTGTTGCCTGTCTGCCCCTGTCCACGCCGCCTGCCGCTGCCCACTCACCCGCCAGGCCAGGCGAGCAGCACCGCTCCGGCTCCCATCAGCAGCACGGCCAACCATTGGCGAGCACCCAGCTGTTCTCCCAGCACCCAGACGCCCAGCACGGCCACCAGCACCACGCTCAACTTGTCGATCGGCGCCACGCGCGATACCGGGCCCAGCTGCAAGGCTCGGAAGTAGCACAACCACGACACGCTGGTGGCGGCTCCTGAGAGCAACAAGAACAGCAGGCTGCGTTTGGGTAATGCGCTTAACCCTTGCAGTTCCCCGGTGGCCAGCAGCAGCGGCGTTAGCAACGCCACCACCACCAGGGTGCGCAGCCAGGTGGCGAGGTTGCTGCCGATCCCCTCCAGCCCCAGTTTCGCCAGCACTGAGGTGATCGCGGCGAACACCGCGGCCAGCACCGCCCACACCAGCCAGACCCTGGGGAGGGATTCCATGGGATCCGCCGCGATTGCCTCCATGCTGCCGCTGCGCCCGCCAGAGGTGAAGCGATCAGCTGGGACATGCCACTGCCTTAACGCTGATCAGATCCGCGGTGGTCGTCCAGCCCCTGCCAGGCGCACTGCTGGGGCCCCCCGATGTGGTGGTCGCCGGATACTGGACACCGGACGGCTGAGGTCGCGGCGAGGGGGCCGAGCGGCTAAGCGGGCAAGCGCACGCCAAAGCCGCCGCGGTGATGGAAATCCGCCTCGGCGGCGGGGTGGTGGAGGGCCCAGTAGCTGAGCTGCCCGTCTTGGTGGGCCAGCACCGCCGTCACCCCCAGCTCCAGGTCGCCGCTGCTGGCCTCGGCGCCGAGCAAGGCCCCCAGATCCAGCTCCACGGACAGTTCGAGGGCCCGCTCGGTTGGAACCGCCGAGGCCAACTCCAAGGCCAACTCCAAGGCCATCTCCTGGGCCAACGCCGAGGCCATCTCCAGGGGCTGGTCGGTGCTGTCGCCGATGCCCTCGCCCTCGCCAATGGCGCTCAGTTGAAGACGACTGGGCAGGTGTTGAAGCGAGGGTTCGGGCCGCAGTCCCTGGCGGTAGCCGTCCAGGCGATAGAGGTTCCAGTGGCCGGCGGGGCTGACGTTCAGCTCCCAGTAGCCCTCATCCGCGGGCCTGGCCAGGAAGCATTCCAGGCAGGTGCTGGTCCACAGCTCGTCGAGGCGTTGCGGCTCCTCCACGGGCTCCGGCAAGCGCAGTTGCTGGAGGTCGCCGCTGAGGATCCAGCGAACCGTCAGGCTGGTGCCCTGGCGACGCAGATTCGCCTCCAGCCGCAGCCGTTTCGGTGCCGTGGCGGGATCAAAGGGCCGCAGGCACAGCCTCTCGGATTCGAGGGCTGGGGAAGCCGCCATGAGGATATGGAGAACGTGATCCGATTGTGCAACGCCCCGATCCGGCAACGCCCCGCCCGTGCTGGAGCAGCCCGATCGTGCAAGGCATTGCGCCATGAACTCGCCAAAAAACACCATCACCAGCAGTGGCAGCGATCAGCGCCTGGCGGGATAGGCCAGGCTGCATCGTCCGCAGGCGAGAAACCGCGTGCTTGAGCCCGCGATGGCGAAAGGGGCGAGCGCCTCTGCGTCGATCAAGTGTACGGATCAATTTCACCGTAGAACAGCATAATACTGGCGGCGACCGGAATGACGGCGACTGGAGTGACGACGACTGGAATGACGATGACCGGAATGACGGCGACTGGAATTACATTGTGAATGATCCTATCCATCTTGCTCTGAATGGCCCTGAGATGCAGGGTTCTCCGCACGCGGACTGCATGGATGCGATCGATACGCTGGCGAAGCTGTAGCCGTTATACATAAGACCTTCCCTTAATCGGTTTGTGGTGGTGCCGCCGGGCCACGCTCCAGCGCCGCAATCGCCAGGCGCGTTTTGACGACGGCGTCGGGATTGAGGCTGATCGAATCGATGCCCTCTTCCACCAGGAAGCGGGCGAAATCGGGATAGTCGCTTGGGGCCTGGCCGCAGATGCCGATCTTGCGGCCGCAGCGTTTGGCGGTGCGGATCGCCAGGCGGATCATCTCCTTCACGGTGGGGTGCCGTTCGTCGAACAACTCCGCCACCAGGGCCGAATCCCGATCCAGGCCCAGGGTGAGCTGGGTGAGGTCGTTGGAGCCGATCGAGAAGCCATCGAATCGCTCGGCGAAGGCTTCAGCGCCGATCACGTTGCTGGGTAGCTCGCACATCACGTACACCTCCAAGCCGTTCTCACCCCGGCTCAGGCCATGGCTGGCCATCTCGGCCAGCACCCGATCGCCTTCCTCCGGCGTTCGGCAGAACGGCACCATCGGGATCACATTGGTGAGGCCCATCGCGTCCCGCACCCGCTTCAGGGCTGTGCATTCCAGCCCGAAGGCATCGCGGAATGCCGGGGAGTAGTAACGGGAGGCGCCGCGCCAGCCGATCATCGGGTTCTCTTCCTCGGGCTCGAAGCCAGAGCCCCCGAGCAACTTGGCGTATTCGTTGGTTTTGAAGTCTGAGAATCTCAGGATTACCGGCCGGGGATAAAAGGCGGCCGCCAGGCGGGCCATCCCCTGGCTGAGCAGATCGACATAATAGTCGGCGGGATGGAGATAGCCGTGGCTGAGCGAGGCGATGGCGGCGCGCTGCTCTGGATCGGCCACGCGCTCGGGCGCCAACAACGCCATCGGGTGGACCTTGATGTGGTTGGCGATGATGAATTCCAGCCGGGCCAGACCGATGCCGTCACAGGGAATGGCCGCCAGGTTGAAGGCTTCCTCCGGGTTGCCCACATTCATCATGATGCCCGTGCGGGTGGTGGGAAGATCGCCGAGTTCCTGCTCGTCGAGGCTGAAGGCCAGCTCGCCTCGATAGACGAAACCCTGATCCCCCTCGCAGCAGCTGGCCGTGATCAGCTCGCCGTCGGCGATCGCTGTGGTGGCATCCCCGCAGCCCACGATCGCGGTGATGCCCATTTCGCGGGCGATGATTGCCGCATGGCAGGTGCGGCCGCCTTGGTTGGTGATCACGCCGCGGGCTTTCTTCAGGATCGGTTCCCAGTCGGGATCGGTCCGGTTGGTGACCAGCAGATCACCGCTGGCGAACCGGTCGATCTCGGAGGGATCACCGATCACCCTCGCCCTGCCGCTGCTCACCGAGGCTCCGATCGCCCGTCCTGAGGTGAGGCGCTCAGCGCTGTGGGCCGCCAGGTGCCAGCTGCGCAGCACCGTGGCCGAGCGGCGGGATTCCACCGTCTCCGGCCGCGCCTGCAGGATGAACAGTGCGCCGCTGAGGCCGTCTTTGGCCCATTCGATGTCCATCGGCGTGGGCGTGCCGCGCTGGGCGCTGTAGTGCTCCTCGATCAGGCAGGCCCAGCGCGCCAGGGTGAGCACATCCTCGTCGCCGATGGCGAAACGGCGGCGATCCTCCTCGGCGACCGGCACGTTGCGGGTGGAGCCCCGGGAGTCGGCGGAATCCGCTTCGACCATGCGGATCTCCTTGCTGCCCAGGCGTCGGCTGAGGATCGGGGCGAATCCCTGACGCAGGGTGGGTTTGAAGATCAGGTACTCATCCGGGTTCACCGCCCCCTGCACCACGTTTTCGCCGAGGCCATAGGCGGCGGTGAGCAACACGGTGTCCCGGAACCCGGTTTCGGTGTCGATCGTGAAGATCACCCCGGAGGAGGCCAGATCCGAGCGCACCATGC
Organism: Cyanobium sp.; assembly: GCA_044234415.1. GTDB lineage: Bacteria > Cyanobacteriota > Cyanobacteriia > PCC-6307 > Cyanobiaceae > Cyanobium. The sequence continues at coordinate 1,979 of JBIIIX010000198.1, read as the reverse complement.
GCTGCACGCCGATGGAGAGGGCCACCTCGAAGTGGTCGAAGCCGTTGGTCTGGCGATAGGAAATCGCCCGATCCGTGAACAGGGACGCATAACAGCGGCGGCAGGCCTCCAGCAGCGCTGCTTTGCCCTGGATGTGGAGAAAGGTTTCCTGCTGACCGGCAAAGCTGGCCTCCGGCAGGTCTTCGGCGGTGGCACTGGAGCGCACCGCCACGGCGCAGGCTTCGCCCTCCGCGTACCCTTCCGCCGCGCAGAGGCTGGCGTAGGCCGCCCCGATCGCCTGCTGCAGCGGCTCCGGCAGGGAGGCCGCGAGGATCAGATCGCGGGCCGCTTTGCCGGCGGCCTGAAGGGCGCCCAGGTCCGTGCTGTCGAGGTCCTCCAGCAGGGCCCGCAGCGGTTGATCGAGTTGGTTGTGGGACAGGAGGAGCCGATAGGCCGCCGCGGTGGTGGCAAAGCCCCCCGGCACGCGCACGCCCCGGTCCCAGAGCTGGCGGATCAGTTCACCGAGCGAGGCGTTCTTGCCCCCGACGCTGGCCAGGTCCTTGAGTCCCACGGTGTCGAAACGAACCACGAGCTCCTGGTTGCCGGTCATCTCGCCCACCGCGATTGCTGTTCATTCTGGCTCTGTGCCTAGGGTCGAAGCCCAAACCGCCTGCCCTGATCACCGATGCAAAGCTCAATGCGCACAGTGGGTGGTGGCGGCCCGGGAGCCTCTTTCCAGGTGATCGGCGCGCTGGCCGTGGCGCTGCTGCTCCTGCTGACCCAAACCATCTTCATCGTGCCGGCCGGTAACGTGGCGGTGGTGACCACCCTCGGCAAGGTGACCGGCGGCCAGCGCAGCCCCGGGCCGAACATCAAGATCCCGTTGATTCAGGCCACCTCGCTGTTCGATGTGCGCACCCAGGTGCGCCCCGAACAGTTCTCCACCCTCACCAAGGATCTGCAGGTGATCGAGGCCACGGCCACGGTGAAGTATGCGGTGAAGCCCAATGAGGCAGCGCGGATCTTCGAGACGATTGCCACCGACAACTCCCAGATCTATGCCCGCATCATCCAGCCGTCGCTGCTGAAAGCCCTCAAATCAGTGTTTTCCCAGTATGAGCTGGTCACCATTGCCACCGAATGGAACAGCATCTCCGAGCTGGTTCAAGACAAGGTGGCTGAAGAACTGAAGAAGTTCGATTACGTGAGTGTGCAGGGTCTCGATCTCACCGGCCTGCAGATCGCCGAGGAATACCGCGCCGCGATCGAGCAGAAGCAGATCGCCGACCAGCGGCTGCTGCGGGCCCAGACCGAGGTGAAGATCGCCGACCAGGAGGCCCAGCGTTACCAGATCCTCAACTCCAGTCTTGATGATCAGGTGCTTTATAAGCTCTTCCTCGACAAGTGGGATGGTCAAACCTCGGTGGTGCCGGCCCTGCCTGGAACCCCCGTCACCGGAGCCCCGTCGGTGATCGTCAACGGCCGCCGCTGACCAGCGGACGGCGGCCCCCCGTGGGTCAGCAGACGGCGGCCCCCCGTGAGCCAGCGGACGGCGGCCGCCGATGCAGGCGATCCGAAGGTTCATGCGGGAACCGTCAAAACACGCGCTTTACGCATGGTTGAGCCGCGGGGCGATCTGCCGGCTGAGGCGCGACGCCTGAGCCCCACAATGGCGCCATCGCCCCGCCGCCATGCCGCCCGACGTCCGCTGGCAGCAGCGCTTCGCCAATTTCTGCCAGGCCCTCGATCAGTTGGAGACCTTCTTCCTGCCCCCTGCGCTGAATGAGCGCGAGCGTCAGGGCCTGATCAAGGCCTTTGAATATTGCTTCGAGCTGGGTTGGAACAGCTTGCGCGACCTGCTGCTGGCGGAGGGCAATGCCGGCCTGATCGGTTCGCGCGACACCCTGCGCTTGGCCTTCCGGGTGGGCCTGATCCGCGACGGCGAGGCCTGGCTGGCCATGGTTCAGGACCGCAACCTCACCAGCCATACCTACAACCGC